>CAKZNX010000310.1 GCA_937132045.1 uncultured bacterium | reverse complement strand
GGTCCGCCCATCATAGGTCCGCCCATCATCGGCGCGCCCGGCATACCGCCCATCATCCCGGCAAGACGACCCGGCTGAACGCCAGTCGGCACCTGACCCTCGATGTCGATGGTGCTCTCGCTTCGCACCAGACGCCCTGCGTTGAACGCAAACCAGATTGTGCGGTCCAATTTGATCTTGGGGTTTTCCAGCACGTAGTTGCTGAACTCCAGCGTGCCCGACAGCGTGCCCTCGTAGGTCTGGCGGATTTTCACGGTGGGGTATCCGCCTTCCCACTCCACGCCCTCGATGCGGTTCTGTGCCACCACCCTCCGCGCACGCTCCACCGGCATGCCGGGAAGCAGGATGCGTGCCTGCGAAGACCAGGTGTCGCCCACCTTCACTCGCAGTTCGGGCAAAACAGGCAACGGCATCACGCGGAAGACATACGGGTCGTTGGCGGTGTCCACGTTCTGATAGACCACATTGCCCAGCGGGGTCACGAACTGTAACACCGCGCGGAACATCTCCTCACCCAGCGTATACACCGGCTGGTTATACGCCAGCACTTCCTGCTTGTTGGCGCGCTGGCGGATGATGAAGGTATCGCCGCGGATATCATAGGCGAACAGGTTGAAGAAGGTGTTTGCCTCGTACGCGACCTGCTCACCCGTCACGCCGCCGGTAATCTCCGCGCCGGTCTGCCCAGCCAGCAGGATGACTTCGTCGCGCTGCTTGTAGTTCACGTTCTCACCCAGCCGGAAGCGATACTGCAGGCGCGTTCCGATAGCAGGCAGGTTAATGCCTTCCTGATTCGCCACCTGCACCCGAACCTCCGACTGGTCGACCGCTCTGCCGTCGGGGTCATACAGCACCGCCGTGATGGTGTGCTCGCCATCCGCTATCGGCTCCGACTTTTGCGTGGAGGGGTCAACCAGAGGCACCTTGGTGTCCCAGATGTAGCGAAGGCGAGGCTCTTTATCGTCCTGCCGGGGTGCCAGCGAAGTCTGGAACCTGCCGTCGATATAGATTGCGACGTAACCTCCCTGCGGAATGCTGGCGCGAGGCACCTCGATGCGCACGCGCTCCCGAACGATGGCGCCATCCGCGGGGCGCAGGATGCTGAACGGGGTTCCCTGCCCCATCATCAGCGCTGGCACGCCGACGATGACGAAAGCGGTTGCCAGCACTGCTCTCCAGAACGAGCGTTTGGGCATCTCCATTGCCTCCTGGTTGTTGTCTCACCATGATTGCAGACGGTGCTACCTGACTACAATCCGCCTGCACTCTCACTTTTGGACGCGACAGGCTCCTGAAAGGTTACAGCAACCGTCGCTTTCTCTTTCGTTCTGCAACAGTGCTACTCCTGCATCACGGCGAGGTCGCCGCCAATCGCCTCATGCACAGGCGTCGCGCTCACTTCTTGGGCATGGTGATGGCAGGAGGCTTCAGGTACATCGGTATCAGTGTCTGCGGGTTGTCGCGATGTCCCTGCTCCAGCAGAGCCATCCCCAGCCGACCCAGCGTCTCGGCTCGGGGATACTCGATAGGCGCAAGGCACACGGGGCAATCCGCCAGAGCGTGCCGCAGTTCCGCCGAAACGTGTCCCACCAGTACCACTTCACCGCCGACAAACGGCAACAGTACATCATGAAGGCTCTGCGGAGTGTACACAGCACGCTCCACCAGCGGCTGCGGCACCTCAAAGCCCCCTTCATAGACGCAGGCGTACACCTCGCCCTTGCGGGCGGAAACGACGGCACATACCACCTGGTGCGGGATGAAGGTGTACTCTCCTGCCAGCACGTCCAGACTGCAAACACCGACCACAGGCTTGGCGTGCACTTGGGCGAAGGACTTGATGGTCATCACCCCAACGCGCGTGCCCGTGAAGGAGCCGGGACCCAGCCCTGTCGCGAACGCATCCACCTCGCCCATACGCCAGCCAGCAGTGTGAAGCACCTGGTCGATGAACGGGATAAGACGCGTCGAGAGCTGCATCGCGTGTGCGAAGGTCAGCACCGCCACTGGCTTGCCGTCCTGCACCGCCGCGACGCTGCAGATGTTACCGCTTGTCTCCAAAGCCAGCAGACGCAAGAGCCTCCTCCAGAGCCTTCAGACGTTGTGCGTAGCGATCGCCGAAAGCGCTGACCGTTACCTTGCGGTGTTCGTCCGCCCCGCCTTCCAGTAATACATCCAGTCGCTCGTCGGGCAACGCATCGGCGATATGTTCTGCCCACTCAAGGGCGAAGACGCCACCGCGCTCGAAGTATTCCTGCAGACCGAGGTCTGCTGCCTGTTCCGCCCCTTCCAGCCGGTATGCATCCGCATGGAAGAAGGGAAGACGCCCCCGGTGTTCCCTGATGAGGGTGAAGGTAGGGCTGAGCACCGGCTCGTTCACACCCAGCCCACGCGCGATACCCTGTGCCAGCGTGGTCTTGCCAGCTCCCAGTTCCCCCCGGAGCCAGATGATGTCGCCGGGCTGCAGCACACCGGCGAGAACCTCACCCAGACGCCGTGTCTCCTCCGCGCTATGCGTGCTTAACGTGACCGTCATCCTGACCGCTCTGCCCTCAATCTCGCCAGTCGGCGATAAAAATGTTGGTGTCTCCGCGCGTGCGGCTGTTGCGGTTCGAGGCGAAGATGAGCTTCTTGCCGTCACGCGAGAACATCGGAAAGCCGTCGAACTCGGGCGTGTACGTCACACGCTCCAGCCCCGTGCCGTCCACATTGATGATGTACAGGTCAAACTCGCGCCCGCGCGGGTCCTCGTGGTTCGAGGAAAAGATGATGCGTTTGTTGTCCGGATGCATGAACGGCGCGAAGTTGGCTCCGCCCAGACTGGTGACCTGCCGCTTGCCCGTTCCGTCCGAGCGCATCACCCAGACCTCGAGGTTCATCGGACGGATGGCTCGTTCGTTCAGCAGAGCCTTATAGTCGGCTATCTCCTGTTCCGTCTTCGGACGGCTTGCCCGCCAGACAATGTATTTGCCGTCCCATGAGTAGAACGGACCGCCGTCGTAGCCCAGCTCGCTCGTCAGACGCTTCACCCTGCCGGTGCGCAGGTCCATCTCATAAAGGTCCAGATCGCCATCCCGGTCGGAGGTAAACAGCACTTTTCTGCCATCCGGCGAGAACGACGCCTCGGCGTTGTAGCCCTCCCCGTCGGTAATCGCCTTGCGATTGGAGCCGTCGGCGTTGGCAATGTAGATACGGTAGGGATACAGCCCCCACACATAGCCTTTGGAGCGGTCGGGTGGTGGCGGCGGCTCGTCCGACCACCAGTCGGTGGAGCTGTAGAGTATCTTCTTGCCATCGGGCGAGAAAAATCCGCAGGTACAGCGCCCCTTGCCCGACGAAACCAGCCTCACATCCGAACCGTCCACATTCATGACGAACATCTGATCGGCTTTGTGGGGCGGGCGCATGGACTGGAAAATGACCTTCTTGCCGTCAAATGAGAAGTATGCCTCGGCGTTCTCGCCGCCGTCGGTTAGTTGGTGCACATTCGCAAGATGTCGTTCGCGGGCGTCGTGCAGGACACCGCCTGCTGACGAAGGAGGCTGGGCGCCCCGTAAAGCCAGCGCTGCACCCGCAGCCAGCAAGAACAGACAGAGAAACGCTCGCAGTTGCATGGGTTCTCCTTACCGCATCGTGCTCTGGATACTGGTCTATACGCCTCCGGTACGCCGTTTCCCTGCCGATGTCAGCAGAAAGGGCGCCGTCGCTCTGGCGACGGCGCCCAGCCGTTGCAAATGGTGAGGCTTACGCAGCGCGCGGCATGAAACCGCCATGTGCCTGCTCGGCAGCACTGCGCAGACGATCCAGCCCCGCCACAATCTCCTTGCTGACACCACGCACCTGCTCCAGGAGTCGCTCCGCCTGCCCGCGGTCGCCGCGGTCTATCGCATCCACAATCTGCCGGGCAATCTGGTGAAGTTTCTCATGGGGTGGCTCGATGGCACGGAACTCAGCGAGGTGACCATACTGCTGAGCACCAAAGCTGTAGTACCACTGTCCCAGCGCGCAGTTGCGGTGCGATACCAGCTCCTCACGAGGGATTTTCACTCCACGGTAGATCAGTCCTTCGAGCCGCTCCACCCAGCGCAGGTGCGCCTGCTTGAAGGTGTCTACCTTGCGGTGAATGTCGTTTGCCTCTTCCGCACTGAGCACGAACTTGCCCAGCGAGAAGCGCAGTTTGTCCACCACGCCATGCAGCCCTTCCGCCTCGGTACCGATATTGTCCACCACGCGCATGATGCTTTCCACGGCGTTGGTGCTGGAAGCCAGCATCTCCTCTGCGGCGGCGCTGGACTCCTGCGCAATGGCGGCGATGTGCTCGATCTCACTGAGCATCTGCTGGGCGTTCGCCTGGACACGTCCCATCGAGGAAGCGGAGTCGCGAACCTGCTGGATGATGGTCTCGACTGCCCGAAGGATGTCCGCAAGCCCCTGCCCCACCTCCAGCGACTGCTTCACTCCATCGCTGACCGCAGAGAGGTTCGCGTCCATTGCCTGCGCGGCAGATTGTACCTGCTCTGTCACCTGGTCGATGATCTGTTTAATCTGCTGGGTGGCTTGCGCGGACTGTTCCGCCAGTCGTCGCACCTCATCGGCAACCACCGCAAAACCGCGTCCGTGTTCGCCAGCGCGCGCGGCTTCAATGGCGGCGTTGAGCGCCAGCAGATTCGTCTGACCGGCAATCTCTTCGATGGTGCTCAGGATGCCTCCGATGTTGGATGCTTTCTCCACCAGCTGCTGCAGCTGTTCCGCAAGGGCGCGAGTGTCGCTTTCCAGCTTGTGCATAGCTTCCTCGGTCTGTCTCAAGCCCGTCCGTCCCTGCGACGCCACTTTGCCCACTTCGTCTGCAGTCTCTTCCGCCTGGCTCAGCTGGCTCGACATCACCCGGATATCGTCCACGATCGCACTGACACTTTCCACCCCACGTGAAGCGGA
>CAKZNX010000309.1 GCA_937132045.1 uncultured bacterium | reverse complement strand
CATAGCGAGCTCCTGCTCGACCCCGATATCGATGCGATTGCTGTATCGGCGCACTTTGTGCATCAGGCGCAGGTGGCAGAGGACGCACTGCGCACCGGCAAGCCGGTGTTCATGGAGAAACCCATGGCGCTGACCGTGGAGCGGGCAGAGCGCATTTTGCAGGCGGCGCGCGAGGGCGGCGGTCGTCTCATGGTCGCCTACATGAAGCGCTACGACGCGGGTAACGAGCTGGCAAAACAACTTATCGATGGCTACCGACAGAGCGAAGAGCTGGGCAAACTGTTCTACATTCGGGCGCGGTGCTTCACTGGCAACTGGACGGCGGGCAACTCGGGAACTTACGTTACAACCGATGAACCCTATCCACCTGCAACACCCGAAGCTCCGACGTGGCTGCCTGAACGCTATCGCGACGCCTACATCAGCTACCTGCAGGTCTACTGCCACAATGTGAACCTCCTGCGCTGGCTGCTGAACTGCCGGGACGACTGGGAGGTCGCCGCGGTAGACCTCGACGAGGACGCCTTTACCGGTGTGGCAGTCATCCACATGGGCGGAGTGCGTGTCTGTCTGGAAACCGGCGGGCTTGCCGCTCACCAATGGGACGAGGACACACAGGCATACTTCCAGAGGGGCTGGGTAAAGGCGACATCACCCTCTCTGCTGCTGCGCAATGCCTGCGCAGAGGTGGAGGAGTATCGGGCAGGAGAGCAGCCGGAGTATCGGCGGCTGTTCCCGAAAGAGGGCTGGAGCTGGGCGTTCCAGCGCGAGGTGGCGCATTTTATTCACTGCGTGCGCACAGGCGAGCCGTTCCGCTCGTCCGGCGAGGATGCTCTGCAGGACGTGCGCGTCTTTGAGGCAATCTACCGCAAATGGCTCGGATGGTGACGACGTGCCGTGCGTGATGCCCCTCGGCCGCTTGCGGCAGAGGGGCAATGTGTCCTCAGCAGTCCCCAGGACCGAACACATCTCTGCTTGGCTTTTGCATCCATTTCGTGGCACAATAATTCGTGGGATTAGTTGATGGGAGGGGAACTTCGGGTGCGTATAGACGTTCTAATACAACGGGAACCTGATGCCGAAGACCTGCCCCTGCCCCAGTATGCAACGCCCGGGTCGGCGGGGGCAGACCTGTATGCTGCGGTTGAGCATCCGGTGGTACTGGAACCCGGTCAGCGATGCCGAATCAGCACAGGCATCCGCATCGCCCTGCCGACGGGATACGAGGCGCAGATCCGACCGCGCAGTGGACTTGCCGACCGATACGGGCTGACTATGGTCAACACGCCGGGCACGGTCGACAGCGACTACCGCGGAGTGATTCAGGTAATAATGGTCAACCTGGGGCAGGAGACGGTGACTATTCGGCGCGGCGACCGCATTGCACAGATGGTCATCGCTCCGGTGGCGCAGGCGGTATGGCAAGAGGTGGATGACCTTCCCCACACCGAACGCGCCGACGGAGGATTCGGCAGCACTGGTTTCTCGGCAGAGAAGTAAGCAGGAGAGGAAGAACCGATGAAGTTCTGTGACCATTGTCTTGCACCGCTCAGCCATGACGCCACACACTGCCCTGAGTGCGGTTTGCCCGTGACCTCAGGCACGGATGACCCACTGCTCATTGCTGAGGAAGAGCGTCTGGTGAACCCGCGCCTTGCCCACGCCAACCTGTTGCGGATGCGCGGGCGATGGGAAGAGGCGATGAAAGCCTGTGCGGATGTTCTGCGCCAGTTCCCCAGCAACGTGCACGCTCACGCGCTCATGGGCGACATCTATCGCGACCAGGGCAACCTCGAGGAAGCGGCGCAATGGTACAAACTGGCTCTGGACCTGGCGCCAGATAGCACAGTGGATCGACGCCGGCTCGAGCAGGTTCAACGCGAGCTGGAGCTGCGCCAGCAGGCGCAGAACCAGAGCATAGAAATGGAGCATTTGCAGAAACAGACGCGGTTCCTGCGAGTGTTCAGTGCGTCTGTGCTGGCACTGGCGGTGCTGGTGGCGATTGGCATCACGTGGGCGTTCCAAAGCCGCGCCGCACGCCACGGAGCGCCTCCTCCGCTAAGCATAACCACCTCCCGACTACCCGTCGAGGCAAGTACTGCTCCCGTACTGCCTGTCCCCACGACAAGAGAGGGAGCTCCCGCGCAGGAGCCGGCGGCAACACAGCCTGCACCTGACGCCCCTGCTGTCAAGTCGAAAGCCGAGACGCCTCTGCGTAGTGAAGATGATATACTGGCTGATAACGTGAAGCAATGGTTGCGTCAGCACGGGGTCCAGCCTCACCTTCTGACTGTAACTTCCGACCCGTTAGCCAGCCATCTGCTGGTCACCTTCGGGTACGGTTCGGAGATGGACAGGGACACGCTTCATCGAACGGCTTGGCTGTCTGCAGCAGCATTGTTTGCGCTTCAGCAAGAGGTGCAGACCGTGCGTGTGCGGTGCCTGGTTCCGATGACGGCGCCCGGCGCCGAGAAGGTGATGGTGCTGGGATTTGCCGCCGATATTGCCCGCAAGGCAATGCCACCCGAACCGGTCAACACTCCGCCGAAAGATATTCCGGCTTTCTTCCAGAACGCTACCTACAACCCGTCTGCACGCATCTTGCCCTGAGAGACAGTTATGCCCCCTTCCTGAGTCGGGAGGGGGCATTGGGACAGGTGAACCGGTCTACTGAGCGCGAAGTTTCGCGCCGATGGCTTCCAGTGCACTCACAATTCGCCCCACGATGGCGTCTACCTCGTCGTCGGTGAGGGTGCGTTCAGGGCTGCGGAAAGTGAGCGACAGCGCAAGGCTGCGGGTGCCCTCTGGGATACGTTCTCCCCGGTACACGTCGAACAGCCGAACGCTCTCCAGCAGGCTGCCTCCAGCCTGCCGGACGACATCCTCGACCTGCTGGTAAGACAGGTCTTCGGGCGCCACCACCGCAAGATCGCGCAGCACCGCCGGATATCTGGGCAACGGGATGTAACGCACGCGCCGCGACGCCAGTGCCCACAGGGTATCCACGTCGAACTCTCCCGCCAGAACGGAACGCCGGGTGATGTCCAGCGCTTCCAGCGCATCGGGATGCAGTTCGCCAAAGACGCCCAGCTCCTGCTCGCCAACCACTACCTTCGCACTGCGCCCCGGATGGAATCGCCGGTCGGCGGCAGGCACATACTGCGCCTGCTCGATACCCACCGCATCCAGCAGCGTCTGCACCACACCCTTTGCCGTAAAGAAGTCGGCGGCGGGGTAGCGAGCATCCCAGCCCGGCGGGAACACCGAACCGGTCAGCACGAAGCCTGCTTTCAGCGTCTCGGAATAATCACCGTCGGGTAGCACGCAGAAGACCGCCCCCACTTCAAAAAGAAAAACCTCCGTCTGACGACGCGCCAGGTTATGCACCACCACATCCATCAGCGACGGGATGAGCGAGTTGCGCAGGATGCTGAGCTCCTCGCTGGCAGCATTGCGCACGCGCATCGGCGTTCGCGAGGGGTCGTCCAGCTGTCCGGGAGCGCGCAGAGTGTGGGTGTGCACTTCCACCAGTCCTGCCCGCATCAGCGCGTCCTGCAGGGGGCGAACACGTCGTGTGTTGGGGCTGTCACCGCCGCGGTGCGTGTGCCCAAACGGCAGACGTTCCGGGATGTTCTCGTAACCGTAAACGCGCCCAACCTCCTCTGCCAGGTCTTCTTCGATGTTCAGGTCGGGGCGGAAGGTGGGAACCTGCACATGGATGACGCCATCCTGCAGGTGCGCCGCCAGCTGCAGTCG
>CAKZNX010000308.1 GCA_937132045.1 uncultured bacterium | reverse complement strand
AGCTCCTCGCAATGACACAGGGGCGACCTGGTGCAGAGGGGATTGCTTCGTCGCTAAGCTCCTCGCAATGACACAGGGGCGCGGCAGCGGTTGACTTTTCGCCGCTGTCTCGGATACAATTGCTTCGGTGCAGGAGGCATCGATGCAGCACGCGCCGCAAGAGCATATCCGAAACTTCTGTATCATCGCGCACATCGACCACGGAAAGTCCACCCTTGCCGACCGCATTCTGGAGTTCACGGGTGCGATTGACCCCCGCCAAATGCAGGAGCAGGTGCTGGACCAGATGGACCTTGAGCGCGAGCGCGGCATCACCATCAAGATGACTGCGGTACGCCTCACCTACCGGGCGCGAAACGGTCGGGAGTACGAGCTGAACCTGATCGACACACCCGGACACGTGGACTTCACTTACGAGGTGTCGCGCAGTCTGGCGGCGTGTGAGGGCGCATTGCTGGTGGTGGACGCTTCGCAAGGCGTGGAAGCACAGACTATCGCCAACGTCAACCTCGCAATGAATAACGCCCTGGAGATTATCCCCGTTATCAACAAGATAGACCTCCCCGCCGCCGACCCCGAACGGGTGAAACACGAGATCGAGAACATCCTGGCGCTTGACCCCTCGGAGGCGATCCTCGCCAGTGCCAAAGAGGGAATCGGCACGGAGGAAATCCTCGAAGCGGTGGTGCACAGGATACCCCCTCCGCGCGGTAACCCCAACCGTCCCCTGCGTGCGCTCATCTTCGACTCGCACTTCGACCCCTACCTCGGCGTGGTGGTGTACATTCGTGTGGTGGATGGCGTCGTGCGCCCCGGAATGCGCATCCGTTTCATGTCCACCGGGCGCGAGTTCGAGGTCACCAGTGTCGGCTTCTTCACCCCACGCCTGCAGGAAGGCGACGAGCTGCGCACCGGTGAGGTGGGCTACCTGACCGCAGGCATCAAGACCGTCGGCGACACGCGCGTGGGCGATACCATCACCGACGCGGAACGTCCCGCCGAGGAACCCCTGCCCGGCTATAAACCGGTGAAGCCCATGGTGTATTGCGGACTGTACCCGGTGGACGGCGAGGAGTTCGCCGACCTGCGCGACGCCCTGCTGAAGCTCCAGCTGAACGATGCAGCGCTGGTGTTCGAGCCGGAGACCTCCGCGGCGCTGGGATTCGGCTTCCGATGCGGTTTCCTGGGACTTCTGCACATGGATATCGTGCAGGAGCGGCTGGAGCGTGAGTTCGGACTCTCGCTCATTGCCACCGCCCCCAGCGTCGTTTACCGCATCACCACCACGAAGGGCGAGGTGATCATGCTGGACAACCCGGCGCACTGGCTCCCCGCTACCACGATTGCCAGCGTGGAGGAGCCGTACATCCGCGCCACCATCTTCGTGCCCAGCGAATACGTGGGAGCGATGATGGAGCTGGCAATGGAGCGACGCGGCGAGTTTGTCAAAATGGAGTACCCGGCGCCCAATCGCGTTCTGCTGACCTATGACCTGCCGCTGGCAGAAATCCTGCTGGACTTCTACGACCAGCTGAAGAGCCGTTCGAAGGGCTATGCCTCTTTCGACTATGAACCCATCGGCTACCGCCCTTCCGAGCTGGTGAAGCTGGACATCCTGATCAATGCCGAGCCGGTGGATGCGCTAAGTTTCATCACCCATCGCGACCGCGCCTACAGCCGGGGGCGCGCGCTGGTGGACCGCCTGCGTCAGGTGGTGCCGCGCCAGCAGTTCGAAGTGCGGATTCAGGCGGCAATCGGCAGCAAAGTGATCGCCGCGGAACGGGTGCCTCCCTTCCGCAAAAACGTGCTGGCAAAGTGCTACGGCGGCGACGTCACCCGCAAGCGCAAACTGCTTGAGAAGCAGAAGGAAGGCAAGAAACGAATGAAGCAGCTGGGCAACGTGGAGATACCGCAGGAAGCCTTCCTGAGCGTGCTGAAAGTGGCGGAGTAACGCCGGGCGCACGCCACCCCGTCCCGCATGGAGCAATCCTGCTTTGATTCTCATCTCAGGGCTGGGGCGCTTTGCCCTTCGTGTTCGGCATTACGCCCTTGCATCTCTTTATCGCTTTATGGTAACATGAACGCCGACTGAACGAACGTTCAACGAAAGAGGCTGATGGCGAAGCAAATCTCCCAGCGCAGACGGCAGGCGCAACTGCGCAGACAGCAACTGATCGATGCTGCTCTGCACCAGTTCGGTGAGAAAGGCTACGACGGCGCCTCCATCCGCGACATCGCCCGTGCGGCTGGAGTGACGGAGGCACTGGTGTACCATTATTTCCGTAATAAAGAGCATCTTTTCGAAGAGGTCATCAAGGCGCGCAGTTTCGCTCCGATCCTTCGCCGCGTGCTGGACGAGGCTGGCGACACCCACCCCGCCGAGGTGCTTCGGACGGTTCTGCAGGAGTTTATCGACCTGATGTATCACAACGCGCCGATGGCGCGCATGTTCATCACCGAGTTCCTGCGCCATCCGGTATGTGCGCGCTACTTCCGCGCGATGGTGGAAGACAACACTGCCAACCTCACCCGATACCTGCAGGAACAGCAACAACGCGGTGTTTTCCGTGTCGATATGGATGCCGAGGCAGTGGCGGGAATGCTCCTCGGTATGGCGTTTGCTCTCTTCTTCGCGTGGGGACAGGCGCCAGAACGCGAGTGGCATCAGCGCCGCGACAAGTTCCTGCAATACACCGTGCCGGTGGTGCTCGAGGGGATATGGGCAAAGTCTGCGCCCCCTGACCATACTTAACAGGCGTTTAAGAAGAAACGGGGGTATCCTTCAGGGTGTTTGAAAAAGCTGGAACCTAACCCCCATCCCCCTTCCCGACACGAGAAGGGGGAGAGGCAGGGAAAGGGGTCTCAAAGGGCTTGTCAAACACTCTCGCACCCTCTTGACAAGGTGCGTGCTTCACGGTATGATAGTGAGGAACGCATGACTTACATGATTCGTATGAAATACATGTATCAGGGGGTAAGCCATGCATGGGCGGAACGAATGCCGATTAGAGGAAGCCACTTACGGCATGGTGACGGTTGGTGAGCGAGGACAGATAGTGATTCCTGCAGAAGCTCGCCGAGAACTGGGCATCGAGCCGGGCGACAAGCTGATCATCATGCGCCATCCGATGTACGCCGGTTTTCTGGCGTTCAAGATGCAGGCAGTAAGGGAGTTTCTGGAGATGTTCCAGAGAGAGGTACAGCGATTGGAGAAAGAGTTCGGGCAGTCAGGAGGTGAGAGCGAGTGACTTTGTGTCGTTCAGGAGTGATTGTGCTGCTGGTTGTGTTCGGGGCGGGCGCATGGGCACAGCAACAGCCCACCAGTTTGACTCTTCAGGACAGTATCCGCATCGCCCTGCAGAACAGCCGAACACTGCGAACAGTGCTGCAGGATGAACGGAAAGCGAACGCACGGGTGCGCGAAGCACGAGGAGCCGGTTTGCCACAGCTGGACGTATCGGCGAACTACCGTCGTCTGGACCGCGTTCCCAAAGCGCGATTCCCTTCCTTTGACCCCGTGACCGGTTCGTTTACTTTCAGCGAGATCGAGATTCAGCCCATCGATTCCGGGACGGCGACCGTGAGCCTGAGTCAGGTAGTGGACATTAGCGGACTGGTGCGCACGGCAACGGACGCTGCCTCGCTGTTTTCGCGCATCGCCAATCTGGACGTACAGCGCACGCGCAACGATATCGTCCTTCAGGTGAAGCAGGCGTTCTACGACGTTCTGCGCACTCAGGAGCTGGTGAAAGTGGCGGAGGAGGCTCTGCAGAACGCGCAGATTCGGCGCAGGCTAGCTGAGGCAGCGGTAGAGGCAGGCGTCAGTCCCAAACTGGATGTGATGCGCGCGGACGCCGCAGTGGCGGCGGCACAGCAGTCTGTCATCACTGCGCGCAACGCCCTGCAGCTGGCGAAGGCAGCCTTTAATAACGTGCTCGGCAGGCGGGTGGATGAGCCGGTGGAGCTGCTGCCCGGCGATGAACCAGTACCGCAGGACATGGACTTTGCGACCTGCTTGCAGGAGGCGTTAAGCCGTCGTCCCGAGATAGTGCAGGCAAACATGGGCGTGTCGCTTGCGGAGAAACAGGTGACCGCCGCTCGGCGCGACCTGCTGCCGACGCTGGTGGTGCGCGGACAGTGGGACTTTAACCTCAAAACCTCTACTTTTCAGCCTCGCGAGTCGAGCTATACCACCATCGCTGCCCTGCAGTTCAAGATTTGGGACAGTGGACAGACGCAGGGGCGGGTGGAACAGGCTCGGGCAGACGTAGACAGGGCGAAGATTACTGCCGAGAACGTGCGCGAGGGCATCGCGCTGGAGGTACGCAACGCCTACCTGAGCCTGCAGGAAGCCCGTGAGAAGGTGGCTGCAGCGGAGAAAGGTGTGCAGGCAGCGACAGAGAGCCTGCGGGTGGCTCGCGTGCGTTACGAGGCAGGTGTGTCCACGCAGCTCGAGCTCAGCGATGCCGAGCTGGCATACACGCAGGCGGAACAAAACCTGGTCAACGCGCGTTATGACCTGCGCGTGGCGTGGTCGCGTCTCGAAAAGGCGCTGGGGCGATACGCGCAACTCCCCGAGGCAACACCATGAGAGCAACCGAACGAAGGAGGTCGGCAGTGTACTGGAAGGCGACGATATCGGTTTTTGCCCTGCTGGGTGTGGCAGGACTGCTGGGCGGATGTGCGCGTCGTACGCCTGTGCAGCCCGCTCAGGAGGCGGCGGCTCCCGCGACTGCGGTCGCGGTGGTCAGCGCACGCATCGG
>CAKZNX010000307.1 GCA_937132045.1 uncultured bacterium | reverse complement strand
TATTGACTACAAACTCACATCCTTGTCCTGCGATCTCACAGCAGAACTTCGCATCCTCCGACGACGGTTCAGAGGCAAAAGACAGTTCGACAACCTCAACACTGTAGTAAGAAAGCGAGTCGGCTGCCACCTCATTCAGGCTTTCAAAATCACTATCGATCGTTCGGCAGAGTTCAATGAGCTCAGTAGTGTCGTGGGAACGGTGAAACGGTACCTGACGAAATACCAGAAAAGCCTTCAGATGCTTCGCGACACACTGCTGCATGTGAAAGCCAACCACGCCTGGAGTTGGGTCGTCGGTGTTCAGGTCACGCAAGGCGATCTTTTAGTCACTCTCTGCTTTGCCTATCTACTGACGAACGAGGTTGACCAAATCGGCGTTCACAAAACACGAAACCCCTCTTGAGCGACATCGTGAGCCAGGTGTCCGACATACCGTTTCATGCGATGAAAAACATTGTGACTGTCGATAACGACATCATTGGGAATACACGCCTGCACAAGTGCTCGTTTCATTTCCGTCGACAAGAGGCGCTACAGGTCAGGCAGACTGATGCTATCTTCACGCCATGTCGCTCAGCAGCGGCACAGATTAGGACGCGGATATTTTGCAAGGTGTGTCGCTGGCTTGAGCGCAGCTCAGTCTGCATCGCCTTCGCCGGAGCTATTATAGCACTGGTCTGGGCTGGCATACAAGCAGGATATCCGTCGGCGGATGCCGTGGCAGGTCCTCTAGCGGCAGCGCAGGGCGCTCTGACACTCCTCAGGTTAGGGAGGCTCGCGACAGCAAGCGCCTCTGTCCGCTACTGTCTCAAGCCACCCTCTGCTTCATCTCCTCCTTGACCAGTTCGATGTTTTGCTTGGCGCCGTGATGGTCGGGCTGCAATGCCAGCACTTGCTGAAACGCCATCAGCGCCGATTCATAAGCGCCCATCTGGAAGTAGGCATTGCCCAGGGTGAAGAAAGCCTGCGCGTTGTGCGGGTTGCGCTGAAGTCCGGCAGTGTAAGTCTCTGCTGCTGCCTCGTACGCGCCCAGCCGGTAGAGTACATCGCCCGCGTTGAAGAAAGCGTTGGAGTCGTCCGGGTTGAGCTCGATGGCGCGGGTGAAGCAGGAGAGCGCACCCTCGTAGTCACCCTGTGCCAGATGCACCCTGCCCAGATTGATCCAGGCGGGCGCAAACTGCGGATTAGCTACGGTCAGCTCGGTGTAATCCGCCTGCGCCTCGTGCCAGAGGTTCAATTTCTCCGCACAGGTGGCGCTGTGCCAGCGCCATTCGGCGTTATTCTGGTGAGCACTGACCAGCCTCCGCCAGATGGCGTAGGCATCCGCCCAGCGTCCGGCTTCCTCATAGCGCACAGCCAGCTCGCGTGCGATCTCCGCGTTCTGAGGGGCATTGGCGTGCGCCCGCTCCAGCTCCCTCAAAGCCTCTGCCGAGTCACCCTTCGTGAAGAGCAGCTGCGCCAGCAGATACCGCGCCTCGGCAAAGGTTGGCTGCTCGGCGAGGGCGCGACGGCACTCGGTCTCGGTGTCCTCCAGCCGCTCCTGCCCCAGGTATGCCTGCGCCAGACCGTAATACGCCTTGTAGCCGCTGATGGCGACATCTCCGCCCACGAAGCGCTCGTCGTCCCGAGCCGCGATGGCTCTCAGGAACGCCTCCGAAGCCTCGCTGTAGCGACGCATCGCGAGCAGGGCGTTGCCATCCGCGTAATCCATGCCGGGATGGTCGATACCGCGTTTGCGTGCGCGCTCGTGCACCTGCAGAGCCTGCTCATGAGAGCCGATGGCGTTCAGAGCGTTTGCCAGCAATACGTAACCCATGGTGGCATGGTCGGCAAAAGGCTCGATCTGGTCCACGATGGGGTCAAGCTCTCGCACCGCATCGGCGTACTGCCCCGCGACATAGTAAGCGTTTCCCAGGTTGAAACGCTGGAACAGGTCGCCGGGATCCTTCGCCACCTCTTCGCGAAGCATGCGGATGGTGCGCTCCTGTTTTCGCCTCTCAGCCACGATTTCCGAACGGTATCCCAGATGCCGGATGCGCACTCCTTTCAGGAAAGCCACCTCGTATCCGTTGCGTTCCAGCGACGGGACAACCTGTTCGTGGATGCGTCCTTCGAAGCAAGTGACCGGCAAACGCCGGAAGAGGCGACAGGCGCGATGGATGAAGGAACCGCGGTTCTGAGCGTCGCCGAGGTCGTTATGAATCTCCACGAGGTAGCCCGCGAACTGTGGATCGGTGATAGCGCGGCGAATCGCCTCTGCGCTCGAACGCTCCAGACGCTCGTCGGCATCCAGCCACAACACCCAGTCGCCTATCGCGTGTTGCAGGGAGACGTTGCGTGCGTCCGAGAAGTCATCCCTCCATGCGTGCGCCACCACCTTCGCGCCATAACGCCGGGCGATCTCTACGGTGCGGTCGGTGCAACCGGTATCCACCAGCACGATCTCGTCCACCAGACCGTGCACGCTCTTCAGGCAGTCTTCGATGAAAGCTTCCTCGTCTTTCGCTATCATGCACAGGGAGATTGTCGGCTGTCTGCGCTTTGCAGACGATGCCGTAGGTTGAATACCCGGCCCGGAAACATGGGAGGCTGAAGCACTTCCCTGCAAGAGGCGATGGGCATGCCGCAGATCCTGTTCGATGGCGTGTTTGCCGCGCTTCTGCGAGCGCCTCTGCAGTTTGATGGTCAGCTGGCCCAACAGGTGCACAGCCTCCTCGCACTCCGGGTTCAGTTCCACCGCTCGGATGGCATGGCGAAGAGCCTCTTTCGAGCGCCCCGTTTGCATCAGGATATATGCCAGATGATGATGCAGCTCAAAGTCCTCGCCGTGCTGCAAGCCCTGGCGAAGTGCTCCTTCCGCACGCGCGATGCTCCCCGACTGGAAGAAAGCGACGCCCAGTCCGCAGTACGCCTTGAGTCGCTCGGGCTCCTCACGGATCAACCTCTCCAGAAGCACAATCGCCTCGTCGTAGCGCTCTAGAGTCACATAGTTTGAGGCGCGCGCAATGATAGAATCTGCACTCTCCACGCCGGTGGATGCACTGCCAGACGCCGACAGCCTTTCGGCAGCCACCCGCGCAGCGTGCTCCCAGGTCAGGTTTTCACGAACCCAGCGCGCCGCGCGCTCGCCGACCTGTCTGGCGCTGTCGTAGTTGCGGTATACCTCCTTCATCAGCGCTTCCATCGCGTTGCGCTGGGGCTTCGCCCAGAAGGGGCGGCTGACAGTTTCTACATCCCCCACCAGGTTGTCCGGGAAGTATTCGACCTCCGCCGGTATCAGGAGAGCACGCTCGTGGTTACAGAAATCCATCGCTGCGCCTGCGCCGGTGACGATAACCGGCAGTCCACACGCCATCGCCTCGGCAATCGGCAAACCGAATCCCTCGCCACGGTAGGGATGTACCAGGGCATGACAGGCTCGGTATAGCCCGTTCATCTGCCGGTCATCCAGCTCCTCACCGATGTAGATAATCTCCGGTACGTCGGGCTGTTGCTGGAACCAGCGTATCTGCTCCTCGAAATTCTGTCCCCGATAGAAGGTGCGCGTGCCGAAGTCCTTGATGACCAGCGCCACGTCATCAGTGCGGGTGAAGGTGCGCGTGTATCCATCCAGCAGGATATCTATGCCTTTGCGCGGGATGGTGCCTCCCACGTACAGGAACCGAAATCGCTTCTGCGTGGGAAGAGGCAGCGGGGGAACTTCCTCGAAGAAGTTTGAGGACACGCCGTTGGGCACCACGAACACTTTCTCCGCATGAACTCCATCGCGCACGTAGCACTCCCGCACAAAGGTCGAGGGCACCCACAGCTCGTCCACATTTTCATTGATTGCTTTTGCCCATTCGGAGGGAATAGAGCCGAACTCCCAGGGCTGGATGACGATAAAACGTGCAGTGTTGGGTCGTTCCCAGTTGGGGGGCCAGTGGTGGCGGACCCACACATCGCTACGGTTGGGCAGGCGGCGCATCCGCTCCTCGATGAATCGGCATTGCGGATGACCTCGCAGAGCGCCATCGTCGGTATGGTGAGGCAGGAGGTAGAACTCCCACTCAGGAACCAGCCTGTGCAACGCCATCACCAACTCGCGGTTGACCACTGCCAGGCTGTGCCGCGCTAGGAACGCCCCCTCCCAGACGACACTTAGCGTGCCAGACGCCCGATATGCGGTGTTATCGACGGTTATCGACATCGGTATTGCCTCCGTAACATCTCACGCAGCTTTCCGCCGCAGAGGCTCGCACTGCGACCCGTAACGCATCTGCAGTAAGGTATCGTAACGCCCACCTACCAGTATCGCTCTACCAAACAGATTCTCTGGCAGGTCACCGATGACCTCGATATCGGCGCAGTTTTCGGGGTCATGCCCCGCAGCGACGACGTAGTCTGCCAGCATCTGGTAAGCACGCTCCGCGCTGAAAGCATTCAACAATCCGGCATACAGCTGCAGGAGCCACCCGTCGCCCGGCTGATGCTCCTCAAGATACTGCCGAACCACCGGCTGCCAGGTGTCGCCTCTCTCCCAATCAGGCATGGCGAGAATCGTGCGCATCCCCGTTAGCACCTGCTCGTATGCCTCCGCCGTGACCTCAGCTGTCCGATCCCACGTGTAATGCTCCAGAATGAACTGGCGAAATGCCTCGCGCCGAGCAAGGTCATCGTCCTCCCACGCCCGCAGCACCGCCTCCCGCACCGAGTCCACATCGGCAGGGTTGCAGTAGAAGGCAAACTCGCGGAAGTATTCCGGTTCTGCTCCTTGATTGCCT
>CAKZNX010000306.1 GCA_937132045.1 uncultured bacterium | reverse complement strand
GCGGGGAAGCTTGCCTCCTGCACCGAGGCGGGCAGATCCTATAACCTCTTGCCTGCCCAGAGCACCGCGCGGTAGAGAATGCGCCGAACGGTTGGGTGGAAGTAGGTCGGCATGGTCTCATGTCCGGGGCGGAAGTAGAACACACGCCCGATGCCTTCGCCCTGTCCCACTCCACCACCCGGACCGGACGTGAACTCCGGGTCGATGCCCTTGCCCACCGTCCAGCACAAGCCGGCGGGGAACGTCTCTCCGCCCAGCGGGAAGTACGATTGCAGTATCACCACCAGAGGCGGCGGCACGTCAAAGGGCGCTCCATACATCTCTTCACCGTTGAGCACGAAGTCGTCCACGCCCTCCACAATCGGATGCCACGGTGCGCACACGCGGATGTGTTCGTCCTCCGGTGGGTCGTTCTCGCGCCAGCCGCCCTTCAGATGACCGGTACAGCCCAGCACTGCCCGGAACGGTTTGGAATAGTGCGCCGAGTGAAGAGCCACAAAGCCCATGCCTTCTTCCCGCACCCGACGGGCAATCTGCTCCGCCAGATCGTCCTTGACTTCGCCGTGCCGGGCGTGTCCCCACCAGACCAGTACATCGGTGCTTGCCAGCAGGTCGGCAGAGCATCCCTGCTCTGCTTGGTCCAGATTGGCGGTGCGCACCTCCAGCACACCTTCGGTATCGAGCTCTTTCAGTCCCTCCGCTACGGCGCCGTTGATACTGTTCGGATAGATGGTTTTTGGAGCATGGGCAGGGTTCTCGTCCCATACCAGCACATTCAGTCGGCTCATCGTTTCCTCCTCTATGCGTCCTCTCCCATGATTTCGGCGCGGGTTATCTCCCGTCCCTCCTGTGCCGAACGGTAGCCCGCCTCGATGAGCGCCACCACTTGCAAATTGTGCCTGCCACTGCACAGGTGCGGCTTGACTTCATCCAGCGCCTGGATGTAGTGCAGCATCGCGTTGCTAAAGGCATCGGGGAACCATTTGCCGGTGAAGCGCGGACGAATCTCCGCAGGTGGCTCCTGAGCGACGATGACCACCTCCTCGCTCGTGGCAGTGATGGCGCCGCCGTCGCCCTGAATAACCACCTCTTCCACCGAGTGGGGGCGCCGCAGATGCCCGAAGTAGCTCCAGTTGTTGATAATGCAGGCTTGCATTCCGCTCTCAAACCGGATGTTCATCACGCTCCAGGTATCGCCCACGACACCTTTTTGCGATGGATCACGCCCCATGATCGCGTAGGCGCTGCGCCAGCTGCCGAACCAGTGCACGACCAGCGCCAGATGGTGTACGCCCATGTCGCTTAACACCCATCGCTCGCCCTTGCCGTAAAACGGATGTCCGCTGAGGTCAAACCAGTTGCGGTTCTCAATCTGGCAATAGTACGGGGTGCCAATAGCGCCGTCGCGCAGGTATCGTTCGATAACCTGAAAGCCGGGCACGAACACCGAGTTCTGATTGACCATCAGCGGAATGCCCGCCTCCTCGGCGATAGACACCAGCTTGCGGGCGCTGGCGTAGTATTGTTCCAGCGGTTTCTGCACGTAGAGCGCCTTGCCGTACTTGGCTGCCAGCCGGAAAATCGGCTCGCGTACGTGCAGGAAGTGCGGAGCGGTAACGTCCACGATTTTCACTTCGGGATGGGCAATGAGCGATTCCACATCGGTGGTGGCGATGGGCAAATCCCACTTTACCTTCATCGTTTCCACCCGAGCGGGGTCGATGTCTGCACCACCCACCACTTGCAGTCCGGCATTACGATATGCCGTCAGGTGCATGTTTGAAATGCCGCCCAGTCCAACGATGCCGATTCCCCATTGTTCGTAAGCCATGCGCCCGTAGCTCCCTTCTTTCAGTTACCGGTGTACGGTCTCTAGGTCCGCCATGAGCCTGTTGGATATGCCGGAGTGCGATTCCTGTTCCGCAGGAAAGGAGCGCCGGTTTCACGAATCGAAGGGCAAGGAGGTGTAACAGGGCGATGAATCTATTCGAAATGCTTTTACAAACCACGCAACGCCATCCCGATCAAAAGGCTCTGCTGTTTCATGACCGCTCTATCACCTATCAGCAGCTGCTTGGTGCGGTGAGCGGAGTAGCGAAGGGTTTCCGGGAACTGGGCATCGAAAAGGGCGACCGCGTCGGTCTCCTGATGCCTAACCTGCCTCAGTTCGTCATGGCATACTACGCCTGTCAGGCACTGGGAGCGATCGCCGTGCCCACCAATCCCCTGCTCAAGCCCGATGAGCTGCGTTACATCTACAATGACTCGGGAGTGGAAGTTGCGATTACCATTCCCCTGCTCGCCGATGTGCTTCGGGCGGTGAAGCCGCAGGTGCCCTCGCTGGCGCACCTCCTGCTGGCAGGCGCCGAGGCACCCGACTTTCTGTCCTTCGATGCGCTGTGGCAACAGCCTGCCCCGGTGCCCACCCCACCCGAGTTCAATCCGCGCGAACATCCCGCCGTGTTTCTGTACACCTCCGGCACCACAGGCTTTCCCAAGGGCTGTATGCTCAGCCATCGCAACCTCATCGCCAACTGCGAGTCGTGCGTGCCTGTGCTGGAGATGACGCCCGGCGATAACTTCGTGACGGTGCTTCCACTGTTCCACGCCTTCGCGGGCACTGTGTGCATGCATCTGGCAATCCATGTGGGATGCACCAGCACGCTTCTGGAGAGGTTCTCGCCAGACGGAGTGCTGGAGGCGATCGAGAAGCATCGCTGCACCATCTTCCCGGCGGTGCCCACCATGTATGCCGCCATCCTGCACTTCCACCTGCCGCGCGAATACGACCTGTCGTCGCTGCGCGTCTGCGTATCGGGCGGTGCGCCCATGCCGGTCGCGGTCATGCAAGCCTTCGAGAAACGCTTCAACGTGGCGATAGTGGAAGGCGACGGTCCGACCGAGTGCTCGCCGGTGACCGCCGTCAACCCGCTCAAAGGATTACGCAAGCCGGGAAGCATTGGACTACCCATCCCCGGCGTGGAGATGAAAATCTTCGACGACAACGACAACGAAGTGCCGGTGGGCGAGCTGGGTGAGATCGTGGTGCGCGGCGAGAACGTCATGCTGGGTTACTACAACCTGCCAGAAGCTACCGCCGAAGCCATGCGCAGCGGCTGGTACCATACCGGCGACATCGGCAAGGTGGATGAAGACGGCTTTTTCTACATCGTGGACCGCAAGAAGGACATGATTATCGTGGGCGGTCTGAATGTGTATCCGCGCGAGGTGGAGGAGGTGCTCCATACGCATCCGGCTGTCGCTGAGGCGGCGGTCGTCGGCGAGTACGACGAGCTGCGCGGCGAGGCACCCGTTGCCTATGTGGTGCTGAAGCCCGGCGCCGAAGCGACCGAGCGTGAGATCATCCGCTATTGCCGACAGCGGCTGGCGAACTTCAAGGTACCCCGACGTGTGGAGTTCCGCGAGTCGCTGCCCAAGTCGGGTACCGGCAAAATCCTCAAGCGTCTCCTGCGCAAAGAGGTGGAACAGGAGCAGGGCGCGGGCGGGGTATGATCGGCACCCTGATCAACACGGCAACGGTGCTCGTTGGCACTGGAGTGGGACTAACGGCGCGCCGGTTGCTCAAGCCGCGCCTGCGCGAAACCACCATGCAGATCATCGGCTTGATGACGCTGATGATCGGGGTGCAGATGAGCCTCGGCGAGAAGAACCCGCTTCTTCCACTTGCCAGTCTGCTGATCGGCGCAATTATCGGGGAAGGGCTGGACATCGAGGGCAGGCTGGACGCCCTTGGCAACACCCTTCAGCGCCGCTTCAGCAACGAGGGCGGCAGCACCTTCAGCCAGGCGTTCGTCAGCACCAGCATCCTGTTCTGTGTCGGACCGATGACCATCATGGGGTGCATTCAGGATGGGTTGACGGGCAACTACAGCCTTCTGCTGGTGAAGAGCCTGCTGGACGGTGTCTCCGCCGCCTTCTTCACGGCTGCGCTGGGGTGGGGCGTGCTGTTCTCGGCGGGCACGGTGCTGGTGGTGCAGGGCGCGCTCACGCTGGGCGCAGGATGGATTGGGAACGTGCTGACGGAAGGGATGAAGAACGTGATGTTCGCCACTGGCGGGCTAATGATGCTGGGACTGGGCATTCGCCTGCTGAACCTGCGCCAGATACCCGTGGCGAACTTTTTGCCGGCGCTCGTTATAGCGCCTGTGCTGGTGTGGGTGGTGAACTGGTGGCGGTAAAGGGCTGGGGCTACCCTCCGCGTCGTATCCGTTCGACCACCTTCTGCAGTGTCACGAAGTCTCTTTCACCCTCGAATCGGTACCGGATGCGCCCCTCCGGGTCGATCACGTAGGTAATCGGCACGCCCTGTACCCAGTAGGCGGAGATGATATCGGGCGTGGCAAGCGCCTGCGGATAGGTGATTTTGAACCGCTCAATCCACTCGCGCACGACACGCTCGCCCTCCGTCTCGTTCACCGCCACGCCGATCATTACCAGCTCCTCAGGCAAGTAAGCTTCGCGCAGGCGCACGAGCTCCGGCATTTCGATCTCACAGGGGGCGCACCACGTAGCGAAGAAATGCACGACCACCATTTTGCCGCGCAGGTCGCTCAGACGCAATCGTGATCCATCCAGCGTTCTCAGCGCGAACGGCGGTGCAGTATCGGCGCGTTTCGGGTGTATGGCTGAGGCGGTTGCCCACTTTTGCTCTTCCTGCCAGCGTGCCCGCTCCTTGTTCCACCATTGCTTCCACTGCTGGATCACCGCTTTTTGCTTCTCCGGAGGGTCGGAACTGCGAGTGAAGTAGGGCTGTCCGGTGAGCCTGCGCAGGACCCCAAGGGCAAAAAAGCGCACGGTGCGATCTGGGTCATCCAGCAGGGGAACAACGGCTGGAACCGCGCGCTTCTCGTTGGCGAAGCGAATCTGGCTGATAGCGCCGCGGCGGATATCCACGTCCTCGTCGTGCAGCCCTGCCAGCAGCAGACGCAAACCGCGTTCGCGATCCAGCCGCCAGAGCGCCTCCATAGCCCGCCGTCGCACCGCCGAGCAGTTATCCTCCAGGGCACCCTGCAGTAATGGGTACGCCTGTCGTATCTTCCAGTCCTCGATCGCCTCGACGGTTGCCAGGCGTATCAGGGGATTGGGGCTTTGGAAAAGTTCCTCAGCCAGCTTCGCGCGATCTTCGGGAGACAGACCTTCCATCCGTTCCGCTACCTGGACGGGGGTCTCCTCGGTGGTAGGCAGGGGAAGCTCACGATGCTGACGGCTGGCGATGAAGGGGTATACCATCACGAAAATCAGCGCCAGAGCCGCCACAATCACCATAATCCCCCAAAAGGGATGCACTTTCTGGGCTCTTTTCTCTTCTTCGGCGCCCGATTGCAAAGGAGTGCCCATCCCATACCTCCTTGCTTGGTGAATAAAACCCTTAACCGCCCCGCCTCATAGTACCACATGACCGCAAAGCCTGTAAATGGGCATTGAGGGTGTCGACCATACCTATCTCCCCACCCCCTTCCCGACGCGGGAAGGGGAAGTTCGGAACCTCTCCCCGCTTCGGGGAGAGGCAGGGAGATGGGCGTGACAGGACTTTTACCAACGGTTCTGTTCGTCGATTCCTGGATCGCGACGGATTTTCACACAGCCTCATGGGCATTTGACTCTGCGTTCAGTGCACAGTACAATATCTCCCAGCATGACACAGGAAACCCACAGAGTTGCCCGCGCCGCGGCGGTGATGATGGCGGCGATCTTCCTCAGCCGCGTGCTGGGGCAGCTGCGCGATACCGCCATCGCCGCGTGGTTTGGTCAAAACGCTTATACCGATGTCTTTCGCGCAGCGTTTTCCATTCCCGACCTGCTCTTCTTCCTGATAGCGGGCGGTGCGCTCTCCTCCTCGTTCGTGCCCGTTTTCACCGAATATCTCACCCGAGGCGAGGAGGCAGAAGCGTGGAAGGTGTTCTCGGTCGTCGCCACCTTTATGACGCTGGTGGTTACCGCTTTCGTGCTCATTGGGGAGGTGTTTGCCCGACAGCTGGTGCCTCTGGTCGCCCCGGGCTTCGAACCGTGGCAGCTGGATATGACCGCCTCGCTCACCCGCATCGTACTGCCAGCGCAGATATGTTTCTTCTTGGGCGGACTGATGATGGCAACGCTGTATGTGCGCGGTCATTTTCTGGTGCCCGCGCTTGGACCCATCGTCTACAATCTGGGCATCATCGCTGGAGGGTGGTTGCTCGGTGGGCATCTGGGAGTAGCTGGGCTATCGTGGGGCGCGCTGGTAGGGGCTATTCTGGGCAACCTGCTGCTGCAGATGGCGTTTCTGCGCCGGGTGGGGGTGCGATACCACTTCAGCCTGAACCTCAAGCACCCGGGCGTGGTTAAGGTGGGCAGGCTGGTTCTGCCGGTGATCCTGGGGTTGTCGTTACCGCAGGTCTTTGTGTTGATCAATCGTGCGTTCGCTTCCCTGTTGCCACCGGGTGCAGTATCCGCACTCGATAACGCCAATAAGCAGATGCAGGCGCCTCTGGGCATCTTCGCTCAGGCTATCAGCATCGCGGTCTTTCCGACCCTCAGCGCGCAGGCGGCGCGTGGCGACATGGAGGCGTTCCGACGGACGCTTCTGCAGGGGTTGCGGGCGCTGTGGTTCCTGACCCTGCCGATCTCGGTGTTCATGATGGTGCTTTCCACCGACATCGTTTCCATTCTCCTGCAGTATCGCAAGTTCACCCCCTACGATACGCAGATTACCGCCGAGGCGCTGGTGTTCTACTGCATCGGTCTGTTCGCCTTCTCCAGTCAGGCGATCCTGAACCGCGCCTTCTACGCCGTGCAGGATACCATCACCCCGGTGGTCATCGGCACACTGGTGACACTCGTGTTCGTTCCGCTCAACTGGCTGTTGATGGGTCCACTGGCGCACAAAGGGCTGGCGCTGGCAGGCTCCATTGCCGCTGTTCTTCACGTGGCATGGATGCTGGGCGCGTTGCGTCGCAAGGTGCAGATACCGGTTGGACAGCTGTGGCTTCCCTTCGGACGGCTGGTGCTGGCATCTGCGGTGAGCGGTGCTTTTGGCTACGCCGTACGTAGCCTGCTGGTGTACCCTCTGCTTCAGCACAACCTGCATCCAAAGCTGGTCTCCTTGGCGGCGATCGTGCTGGTGATGGCGGCGGGCGGGGGACTGTACCTCGCCATTGCGAAGCTTCTGCGCGCGGAGGAAATGGACTACGCGCTGAGGTCCTTGCGCCGCCGCGCCGCCAGCTAGCGTCGTTCTTTGCGTTGCAGGTCTCGAATCACCCGCCAGCCAATGAGCTTCACGTCCTGTTCCTTCAGGATACGCCGTATCTCCGCGTCGGTGGTGAAGAGGCGAAACTCTTCGGCACGCTCCTTCCACGAGCCGGCGATGTGCTGCATCTCCTCGGTGGCAAGGGCAGGGTGGATGTACAGCTCGGTAACGCCCGGCTTGAGCTCCCGCAACATGCGCTTCCAGTAGGCGGTGACGTTCTCGCCCGGTTTGCGCCCGCCATGGATGAGGTAGTCCGGGAACAGGATGCCCTGCTCTGCCACCTTGCGACGCATATCGGGGTAGCCAAACTGCGCCAGAAGGTCCTGCGAACCCATGCGCACCGGCAGGTTGAACTCTTTCGCCAGAGGCACGTACACCTCATAGAAGTATTTGTCGCTGTATTGCAGGGTTCCCATGTGCGAGTCGAGGTGTGTGATGTCGATGCCATTGTCCATCGCCATCTTGATCTGGGCGCGCGCCTCAATCATCGCCTGTTCGGGGGTGGCGTTGGCGTACACCTGTGGTACATCGCTCCACATGTAACCCTGCGGGTCGATCAGACCTTTCAGCTTGCACCGGTCGCCAACGGGTCCCCAGCGGTAGTATTTCCACTCGCTGGTGTGCGTCAGGTGGATGCCGAAATCCGCCTTCGGATGCGTGCGTGCATATTCGGCAACATGCAGAAACCACGGGCACGGCACCATGATGGAGCCGGTGGTAATCAGCCCCTTCTCCATGCCCTGGATGGTTGCCTGATTAGCCGCATAGCTCATGCCCACGTCGTCCGCATTGACGATGAGTACCTTATCGGTGGGCTTGTAACCCAGCTTCACCGCGAGGGAAACTTCCTGTGCCATGTTGACCTCCCTTTATCGACAGCAGGATTGTTGAACCGGTATCATGCAGAGCAATCGCAGAGGCGTTTCACCGGTATTCACGAAGGTGTGCGTTTCGTTGGGGGGAACAAACACCGCATCTCCTGCCGAGAAGGGATGCATCTGAGTTTCCCCGCGCAATTCGCCCCTTCCGCTGAGGATAAACACTTCATGCTCCCACGGGTGGCTGTGCAGGGGGGTGTTGCCTCCGGGAAGGATTTCAAAGAGGCGCATCGCGAAGGTGGGCGCGCCGTCCCGGTCGGTGATCAGCTCTTTAATAAACGCTCCCTGCGCCCCTTCCGTGACCACAGGTTGAAACGGTACGGCATCCGCGGTGATGACCTTCATCGTGTGACCTCCTTCTGATACGCACAAAGTTCCCCAGGTGGGTGTGTGCTTCCTGCCTGCCGCAGCGGCGTAGCTGTACGGCGATCCTTGCTCCGGACGGGTAGAACAAGCGTATAACCGGGTAAGTTTGTTAGTAGACTGGATTTATTGAAAAAAATATAATAAGATAGTTGACTTTCTAAGTGATAACACGTACAATGGAAAATGGAACGGGGGAGGCGATGTACATCTTGAGACGATCGAAGGAGGCGAAACCACGATGCGTCGTCTTGGCTTTACCCTGATCGAATTGCTGGTGGTTATCGCGATTATCGCGATACTGGCAGCGATCCTGTTTCCCGTGTTCTCGCAGGCACGTGAGAAGGCACGCCAGTCCTCGTGCCTGTCTAACATGAAGCAGCTGGGTCTGGCGTTTGCTCAGTACATCAACGACTACGATGAACGACTGCCTGGTACGGCGATCCTGCGCCCGCACCTGATGTGTATGCGGGACGGGCACTGGGTACCAGCAGGACTGATACGCGATGACCCTCTGTGGAATGTGAAGGATGGAGGGATATACCCCTACGTCAAAAACGAGCTCGTCTACTACTGCCCGTCGGATGGCTGGACCGGCAGCGCGGCGCGGGTGGGTACCACCGGAAGGAGCGTGAAGTTTTCTTACTCCATCAACGGCTACCTGTCCCAGCACCGCCCCCTTGCCTCCATCGACAAGCCAGCAAACGTGATCATGCTTGTGGACGAGGCGGAAACCCTCAACGACGGGTTCTTTGTGCCGTTCTGGTGCCCCGGCGATGAGACGGTCTGGCCACGTGAGTGCTACCTGATCGACCGTCCTTCGTTCATCCACAACGGCGGCGCCAATGTGCTGTACGTGGATAGCCACGCCAAGTGGCAACTGCGAAAGGGGCTGGAGGACCCCGAGCAGGTCGTCCTGCAATACTACTGGTCCACACCGCCCCCGACGCTGAACTCGAACTATGCACGCTGCGATCGCGGGTAGCATGTAGCCAGAAGCATCTCCTCCCCCGTTTCCACGCTACGCTGGATGGTCTATGGAGATGCGCACAGCTCCCGTCGTCCAGCCATCTGCGGTTCGGGAGGCGCCGTCACGTCTCGCTGGCGCGCCGCGGTCCCGGCTTCGCATCCGCGCCTGGGTCATCGCGATTTGCCTGCTCCCTGCTAACGCATACTGGGCGGCAGCGGTCAGCGTCGACGTCATCTTTTCTCTCCTGGTGCCCCCTACCTGCACCCTGATGGTGCTGGCGGTGGTCAATGTCCTCCTGCGCAAGCGCTTTCCGCGCCTGGCGTTGGAGCCTGCGGACCTGGCACACATATACGTCTTTCTCTCGGTCGCTACGGCTATCGGAGCGGAGTGGATGCACGGCGTACACCTGCTCATCCCTGCCTATGCGCTCTACACCGACTCGTTTCCCTGGAACCGATCGCATGTCATCCCGTATCTCTCGGAGTGGTTTTTCATCCTGGACGCTGAACGTCTGCGCGGTTATCATACTGGGGGGCGAGACCTCGCTTTCACGCTGGCACACTTTGTGGTATGGTTGAAGCCAATCGTCGGGTGGACGGTGGTTCTGGCTCTGCTGAGCATCTGCATGTTGTGCATCAACGCCCTCATGCGCGAGCGCTGGATCCGCCACGAACGGCTGAGCTTTCCCATCCTGCAGGTGCCACTCTACCTCACTCAGCCAGCTTTGCCTATCTGGCGCAGCCCTTACCTGTGGGGCGCATTCGCAGTGATGCTTGCCATCGACACTCTGAACGGAATCAACTTCGCATATCCGGCAGTGCCTCGTATCAACGTGCGCTTCATCTCGGAGCTGAACAAGATACTCCCTCAGCAACCTCCGTGGAACTCCATCGGATGGGTACCGGTTGGGCTATTTCCCTACATGAGCGCTATCGGGCTGTTCATGCCAACCGATATGCTCTTCTCGCTGGTCTTCTTCTTCCTCGTGCGTAAGGTCACGCAACTGCTGATGGCTCACTGGGGATACGAACAGGGGCAGTTCGGTGGCAGCGGGCTGGTGCCCAGTCCACCCTACTTTAGTGAGCAGACCTGGGGAGCGTTTCTGGGGCTGTTCGTCGGCTCGATGTGGGCGGCACGCCCCTACCTGCGCGACCTCTGGGCGCACATCCAACAGGGCACCCGCTTCCGCGAAGACGACCTGCAGCCACGCACGGCAGCTGTGGTGCTGGTGCTGTCGCTGGCGGGGCTGTGCGTGGCTGGGATGGCGTTGGGTTTGTCGGCGTTGCTGGTGCTGGTGTATGTCTTCCTGTTTCTGATTTTCAGTGTTGCCCTCACGCGCATGCGTGCGCAGCTGGGTCCGCCTTCCCACGAGATGGCGTTCATGGGACCTCAGCAGGTGCTGGTGGCAGCGGTTGGCAGTCGCTCCTTCACCGAAGCGGAGACCGTGCGGCTGTATCACCTCTTCTTCCTGATGAATCGCATCCACCGCACGCACAACATGCCCTACCACCTGGAGGGCTACAAGCTGGCAGACGTGACCGCCCTGCCCGCGCGGACGGTGTTCATCACGGTGATACTGGCGCTGGTGCTGGGGATGCTCTGTTCGCACTTCGCCTATATCTATGAAGGCTACACCAAAGGGCACGGCAACCGCCTTGGCAAGTGGGGACTGGGAGGCACCATTCGCCACTATGTGGAGAGCGCCTCTTCCACCAACTTTACGGCGTTGATGGCGGTGGGCTTCGGCTTCTCCTTCGTGATGTTGCTGGATGCCATCCGCTTCCGCTTTCCTGGTTTCTGGCTTCATCCCGCAGGCTATGCGCTCTCACTCAACTTCGGCGTGGATTACTACTGGTTCGGGCTTCTGGTGGCGCTGGTGGTGAAGGTGGTAGTGCAGAAGTATTTTGGCTTGCGTGGGTACGACCGCCTGCGAAACGTAGCGGTGGGCATTATTCTGGCGGAGTTCACCGCCGAGATGTTTTGGTCGATCATCACCATGTGGACGGGCGTGGCGACGTATTCCATCTCCATCAACGGACGACTCGGCTGGAACAAGTAACGGCACCCGCAAGAAACGCGGCTCTTCCCAGTGCAGGAAGAGCCGCTGCATACGACGTCAGGAGGAGTTCACAGCAGAATCTCGGCTGGCATCGCGAAGACGCGCAGAGCGGGCTTGCGTCGCTCCTCGAAGCTGTCCACCAGCTGTTTCATTTTCTCGGCAACCTGTTGCGTCAGTTCTTCAGACATGACGCTGAGAAAGACGGTGTTCTGTCCGGGCATAATGGGGGAGCCCAGTCGTCTACCTGTTTCGCCTACGCCCGACACCCCCGAGTACCGGGTGTAACCGGGCACATGCAACTCGTCGAGCACCTTGACCACGCGATAGTCAATGCCCGTCTCGCACACAATCATGAGCATTTTCATGGTCTCATCCTCCTCTCGAAAGCTCACGACTTACGGGCACAGAAAGAAGTATCAGCAACAGGCGCTATCTGTACTGAATCGTATCAGGTTGGTCGGGGTATGTCAACTCCGTCCGAGGGTGTTTCATAACAGAGCCGCCGTTGTCTTCTGGCAACCTAACCCCCTGCCCCTTCCCTGCGACGGAAGGAGAACCTGCGCCTCTCCCCGCCTCGGGGAGAGGTCGGGAGAGGGGTGCGAGCACTTTCGCACCCTCAGCGACTCTCCCCTGAACAGGAGACCTGCATCAGACGCCTGCTCCTGCCGTCCAGCCGCTCAAAAGCGACCTCCTCTGCCACGGTCAGGTTCCAGTCGCGCTGCACTGCCCTGCGCACTCTGTCAAAACCGGGTTCGAGTCTGAGGGGGTTTTCTGTATCCATCAGCACTATTCGGTCGGTGTTGCCGTTCGACAGCGTCACCTCGAGCGCCACGTGCGCCTCGCCGTAAGGCATTCCGTCGGTGGTGTGCAACGGCATACGTCGAACCGACACCACAGGACATCCTCTGCCCGCGAAGGGCACCATCAGGCACACGAACGTGGACGCGAGGGGTGCCTTGCCCTGCCGGCGCACCATCAGACGAGGTATCCACGCCTCTTCGGTGCCGGAAAAGCCGGAGAACGATACCCATCCCTCACAGAGATAATCCTCGCTGGCAGAGGTCAGGTCAGTGCATCGTAGAGTCACCTGTTGCCCGCGCGGGAGGTATTTCAGGCGATCCTCCACCAGCCAGTCCAACTGTAGAGACGCGTTGTCTTCTGTGCGCGAGAGGCGCACAAACTGGCGCATGGGTATCTGCGCATATTCCGCCGGAGCGGTTGCTGTGCTGGAGCGTGCGCTGGTGTGCGTTCTACCAAAGGTACCGTGCAGGAACCGATCGTGTGTGGTGCCTCCCACCACCCGGAAGATGTCGACCACGTAAAAGTCCTGCGGCGAGACGTCCACCAGCATGACCGTACGCTCGTACTGCGGAATGCCGTACACACCCGCAGCCGACGCACGTATCACCTGCACCCCATCGCCGATGTGCCATAGCGTGTACTTGCCGGAACCAGCCTGCTGTGTTCGTCCGTCCACCACCACCGTATTGTGCGCTGCCGTTGAGGCGTACCAAGTCGTTTTGGGCGACCCCCAGCCGCCGTATTGCACCGGCGGATAACCAAAATCTGGCATCAGGTCGAGCCCGTGTGCGTAGAGACCCAGATTCATGCCGTCGAAGTGCCCGTGCTGTCCGCCTGCATCGTAATCCAGCCATACGGCGCGACACCGCTCGCCCCTGCCGGAACGCAGCACTGCCAGACACCACTGCCGCTTGTTAACGCTCTCCGGACGGAAATCCGCACCGTGCTTCGCGATAACCGCCTGCACCTGCCTCTGGAAATCGGATGGGGTGTCCGCCAGCAGGTCGTGCGGTAAGCCGTCCACCTTCCTGCCGTTGGCGAGGTACAGCAGGCGAACGAAATCCACATCGCCTGTGGCTTCATACAGTCTCCAGAAAAGGCTGAACATCGGTGGCGAGAAGACCGGATGGGGCGAGAAGATGCCGTCGCCGCCACTGGGCAGGCGCAGGAAGCTCACGCCGGCATATTCCGTCGTTCGCCGCGCTACCACACCGGTATCGCCTGTGTGGGGATAGAATTGACCGCAGACCCACGTGTCCAGATGAAACCGAAAAGTGTCTCGAAGCGGGAATCGGCGGAGCGCCCGTTGCAGGAACCCACTGTCAGCTCGGTCGAACGTGCCCACCAGCTCGGCAACGGCGCGAACCGCCAATGCCGTATAGTTCGCCAGCCCTTTCTCTCCTGTGGTGCCATCCACGGCGGTTGCCTGCTTCAGCGTCTGGTCCAGCAACTCGGTGATGGCGGACCGGTTGCGCGAGTAGTTCTGCACCGCCATCAGCACCGCTTTCGCGAAGGGCGTGCGGGGAAAGTTACTGGTGATTTTGCGTTCGTTTCGCAGGGGGTCGATCAGCAGACCTTCCTCGATATTGCGGTGGATGTCGGTGAAGGAGGCTTTCGGGTTCGTCAGGGCGTGCTGGCGCGCTTTGGCGGTAAGGAACTGCACCAGCTGGCTATCGCGACGCAGGGCGTCGAACACGAGGTCGTATGCCATCGCCATCAGGCGGGTCTCCTCGCAGGCATCGTGCCATGTGGATACGTAACCTTCTGTGCGCACAGTCTCGTATACAAACGCCTGCGTGATGTGGTCGAACTGCGGATAGAGGTCAGCCACGCGGTCGAGCAGGATGCCCGCTTTGCGCGCATATACCGCGTCGCCCGTCACGAGGTACGCCGCCGCGAGGTTCCTGATGCCTGCCAGCACCAGCCCTTTCCATTGCCCAAAAATCAGGTATGCGCCGATGAATCGCCATCGGTTGCTGCCCTCTACGTAACCTTCGCCATCGTCTACGCCGAACCGGTGCAGGGGGTCGATGGGGTCAGGGTGTTGCGCGTGGAATAGCAGCGAGCGGTCGGCGCGTGCAGGGTCGAAGACGCCCTGCTGGTTCAGCCCAGAGCGGTAGTATGCCTCGAAGTCGTTGGTAGGAAAGAGCATCTGGCAGTGAGGGCACCGTAGTTTCCAGGGGTGTTTGAGCGGTTCTATCAGCCAGTTGTACATGGGCACCGCGCCCCTGCAGGCGGGGCAGTATCCGTCGGACCACACATGCCATGCGCGCGTGATGGAGGGACCAAACATCAGTCCCCAGAGCGCATCATCACTCATCTCGCGCCAGGGGCGTGCCGTCTCCACCAGGCGCTGAGCGGTCTGCTTCGCCCATGCATAGCGTTCCACGTTTTCTAGCACCCTGCGACGCAGCGCTTCTGGGAAAAAAGTGCTTCCCGATTTCATCTGTCCCCTCCGGAGGTGCCGCTGGTTTGGCGATTCTCTGGGGCTAATGCTTCGCGTGAGGCACTGTGCTCTCCTGCGCTGTTGCCCCGTTTACCTGAGGCTGTGTGAAAACCTGTCGCCAGCCAGGAATCGATGACCAGAACGGTTATGAGAAACCCTTTCACACCCCTGTCCCTGCCTCTCCCCGATGCGGCGAGAGGTTCCGAACTCCCCCGTCTTGCGTCGGGAAGGGGGATAGGGAGATAGGTTCAGTCTTTTTCCAACACCCCCGTTTACCTTGCAGGTCAGCCCGCCGTTATGGTATACTGGGTTGCACTGAAGCTCTGTACCTTGTCAAGTTGCAAGGCGCGTTTGCTGACCGCCAAACCTTGAGCAACACGGACCCAATGAGTGAGTTCCTGCCTGATGTACTGGCAGTCGTGGGACCGACCGCGACCGGCAAGACCGATGTTGGCATCCTGTTAGCAGAGGCACTGGGCGGAGAGATTATCTCTGCGGACTGCATGGCAGTGTATCAGGGGATGGACATCGGCACCGCCAAGCCTTCGCCGGAACAACGCCAGCGAGTGCCCTTCCATGCTATCGATGTATGCCGTCCCGATGAACCTTTCAGCGTGGCGAGGTTCCAGCAGCTGGCACTAGAGGCGATCCGGCAGATTCGGCAACGTGGGGCGGTTCCGCTGGTGGTGGGTGGTACCGGGTTGTATGTGAAGGCGTTACTGGACGGCTTTCAGATACCGCCCACCGCGGCTGATGAGGCGCTGCGACACTCGCTGTGGCAGGAAGCAAGGCGTCTGGGCAGCCGAGCACTGTACACCCGACTGCAGGAAGTGGACCCCTTCGCAGCGTCGCGAATCCATCCCCACGATGCCGTGCGGATTATCCGTGCGCTGGAGGTGTATCAGGTTACCGGACGTCCCATCTCGGAGTGGCAGAGGCGTCAACCGCCCCCCGAGGTGGGCAGGTGTCGTCGGTTCGGGTTGACCATGTCTCGGGAACTGCTCTATCAGCGCATCAACGAACGAGTGGAGCGGATGATTGCGCAGGGTTGGCTGGAGGAGGTGCGTCGGCTGCTCGAAGCCGGTTACGACCCCCATCTGCCCGCCATGCGCTCGCTGGGTTATGGGGAGCTGGTGCAGGTGGCTCAGGGCAAGATGGAGCTCTCGGAGGCAGTAGCGCTGATACAACGTGAAACAAGGCGTTTCGCCAAGCGTCAATTAACATGGTTCCGCGCCGATAAGCAGATCGAGTGGGTAGATGCTTCGCAAGGCGCTGAGAGGACGGCGCGGCAGATACTGGAGCGACTGCGAAGCGAGAAAAGGGACATTTGATGGATTTTGGTATGGAGGGGAGCCTAGAACATGGCGAAGACTCAAATCAACTTGCAGGATGTTTTTTTGAACCAGGTGCGCAAAGAGAATATCGCCGTTACCATCTACTTGATTGGAGGCGTGCAACTGCGCGGATTGGTTCGCGGTTTCGATGCCTTCACGGTGTTGCTCGATAGTCCGGGCAAGCCCACCCAGCTGGTGTACAAACACGCGATCACTTCGGTCGTGCCTTCCAGACCGGTCTCCACCTACCGTCCACCGGATGCAGCAGCGCGAGCGGTCAGCACGCCTGCCGAAGGCGCCGAGACCAGCGAGACCTCGACGGAGAACGTGTAACCGCTGGACTGTCGCATCGCTGGAAGCAGGGGGATGCTTATCCGCAGGGGAAGCGTCGTGCGCCGCTGGGCACATACGGTGGCGTCCCCCGTTGACCACAACGACAACCGTCGAAACGGACAGGAGGTTGATGAAAGCGTAAAGTGCAGTTCACCAAGATGCACGGTATCGGTAACGACTTCGTCGTGTTCGAGTGCCTGAAGTCGGAAATCGCCGAAGAGACCCTGCCTGAGCTGGCACGTCGCCTCTGCGATCGCCGGTTCGGTGTGGGCGCGGACGGGCTGATTCTGGTTCTGCCCTCGCGGGTAGCACACCTGCGGATGCGCATGTTCAATCCCGACGGTAGCGAGGCGGAAATGTGCGGCAACGGTATCCGTTGTTTCGCCAAATATGTCTATGACCGCCAGCACGTGAACAGCACGCAGATGAACGTGGAGACGCTGGCAGGGGTGAAACCGCTGAAGCTCAGCACACAGGGCGGGAAAGTGACCTCAGTGACCGTGGATATGGGGGTGCCAGGCCTCGCCCCGGAGGAGATACCGGTTCGGGTGGATGGTGTGGAGAGCGTGGTAGGCTATCCCCTGCGGGTGGCGGGCAGGAAGCTGGAGTTCACCGCTGTCTCCATGGGTAACCCTCATGCGGTCATCTTTCTGGACAACGTGTCCAGCTTTCCGGTGGAGAAAGTGGGTCCCGAAATCGAAAACCACAAACTGTTCCCCCGACGCACCAACGTGCAGTTCGTGCAGGTGGTCAACTCGCGGGAGATCATCGTGCGTACGTGGGAGCGCGGTGCAGGGATTACCCTTGCCTGTGGCACCGGAGCGTGCGCCTCAGTGGTTGCCGGGGCGCTGAACAAATTGACGAGCAGGGAGGTGCTGGTTCACCTCCCGGGTGGCGACCTGCAGGTCGAGTGGCTGGGCGATGGGCGTGTGCTGATGACCGGTCCCGCCACCGAAGTTTTCGTCGGAGAAATTGACATCTGATTGAAGGAGGAACTGGTTTGCCTGCACGTGCATCTCGTCTGGACAAGACTCCGCCGTATCTGTTTGGCGAAATCGCAAAACTGAAGGCGAAGGCGCTGGCAGAAGGGCGTGACCTGATTGACTTCGGCATCGGCGACCCCGACCAGCCGACGCCGCGTGATATTATCGACAAGCTGTATGAGGCGGCGCAGGACCCCGCCACGCACCGCTACGACGAAACCCCGTTCGGCGAGCCTTTCTTCCTGCAGGCGGTAGCCGAGTGGTACCGCCGGCGCTACGGGGTGCCGGTGGACCCGGAGGGCGACGTACTGCTGCTTATCGGATCGAAGGAGGGGCTTGCACACCTCGCCTGGGCATACATCGATCCTGGCGACATCGCATTGGTACCCGACCCCGCATACACCGTCTACGCCATTAACACGCGCATGGCGGGTGGCGAAACCTACGTGCTGCCCCTCAAGCGCGAGAACGGCTTTCTGCCCGACCTTTCTGCCGTGCCCTCGGAGGTTGCCAGGCGCGCCAAACTGCTGTTCCTGAACTACCCGAACAACCCAACGGGCGCGGTTGCCACGCGCGAGTTCTATCAGCAGGCGGTGGAGTTCGCACGCCACTACGACATCCTTCTGGTGAACGACGCTGCCTACTCCGAGGTGGTCTACGAGGGTTATCGCCACCCGAGCCTTCTGCAGATCGAGGACGCGAAGGACGTGGCGATCGAGTTCAACTCCCTCTCCAAGATGTTCAACATGACGGGCTGGCGCGTGGGGTTCGCCGCGGGCAACCGCGATGCCATCGCGAACCTGAACAAGATGAAGAGTTACATCGACAGCAAGCAGTTTGCGGCGCTGTCCCGTGCCGCCGCATACGCCCTGCTGTACTCGGATAATACGCCGACCCTCAACCTTTATCAGAGGCGACGCGACATTCTGGTGGAAGGGCTTCAGGCGATCGGTTGGGATGTGCAGAAGCCGAAGGCGACCTTCTACGTCTGGGTACCCACGCCCGGCGGGATGTCTTCCATCGAATTCGCCAAGCAACTGCTGGAGCGCGCTGGCATCCTGGCGATACCCGGCATCGGCTATGGGGAACATGGGGAGGGCTATGTGCGCTTCTCCATCACCGTCAGCGGCGACCATCACGGCGAGCGCGTGGAAGAGGCGGTGCGCCGCATCCGCGAACAGTTCGGTTAATCGCAGGGAGGAACCACTTGCAGGAAGAACAGCCGAGACAGGGACCGAGTTTCCGCGAAAGGCTCTGGGTGATAGGCATCGCGCTGGCGGTGGTGGCGATACTGGTGCCGGGCTATCTGGACCTGCGTCGTCGCTCACTGAACGCCAGCTGCCTGAGCAATATGCGTGAGATGTCCAGCGCGCTGCGCGCCTACATGCTGGACTGGGATGAGACCCTGCCACTCGCTTACTATCGCGATAAGCAACGGGGCGATAAGCTGGTATTCTGGACAATGCTGATCGGTGGGTATATCGACCCCAAGCGGTTCTATTGCCCCGCCGACCCGGATAAGGATGCGCCGCCATATGTCGACCCGGACTCGGACCAGAAGAGGCATGTATCGTATGGCTTCTTTCTGGGAGCTTCCGGTGTGCGTCCAAACCGACTGCCCGCGAGCGGTTCGCTGCTGGCAGTGATTGCCGATAGTGCAGCAGGCGGTTTGAACACGCACCTCCTGCCGGACATCTCCGCCGAACAGCAACCGCTATTCCTCGGATTCGACACACCAGACAACCGCGACGACAAGGAAGCGCGCTACGTGCAACGGCTTGCAGTTTTTTCGCGCGGCGACAGGTGGGACGACTACCGCAAACTGCGCACACGACACGGCAATACCATCAACATGCTCTTCGCGGATGGGCACGTGGGCGAAGTACCTGCCAGCGTGGTCGCGGTGCAGAGGGACGACAAAGGCAAGGTGCTTTCGCCGTGGAGTCCTCATCTGTCGCAGACGGAGGTGTATTAGGTGCTGGTCGCAGGCGTTGACGGCGGCGGCACGAAGACGGAAGGGGTGGTTCTGAACGAGGCGGGCGAAGTGGTGGCTCGCGCACGCAGCGGCGGCGTCAACCTGAACTTCGTGTCGCCCGATGAGTGCGAACGCTCAGTTGCCGAGGTTTTCTTGCAGCTGGTGCAGCAGGTTGACGGCAATCAGGTGGTGCGCCTCTACTCGGTGATGTTGCCCGACATCGCCATGATCCGGGTGCACGTCAAGCGGGCGTTTCCCCATGCGGAGTGGCGCGGTGCGCACGAGCACCGCGCCGTTCTTGCCGCCGGAGGGGTGCTGGAGCCATACGGTATTGGCGTCGTGTCGGGAACGGGTTCGAGCACCGTCGGCTGGCGGGGTGAGGAGCGCCACGTGTCGGTGGGTGGGTGGGGTATGCTGCTGGGCGATGAGGGTAGTGCAACAGACATCGCCATTCAGGCATTACGAGCGGTGGTGCGGTCGCTGGACGGACGCGGTGAGGCGACCATGCTGCGGGATGAGATGATGGACTACTTCGGGCTGCAGCGGGTATACGACATCGTGCGCAGGGTGTATCGCGAGGAGATGCCTCGCCATGTGCTGGCGGGTTTCGCGGTGCGGGTGAGCAGGGCGGCAGACGCTGGCGACAGGGTCGCTCAGCGCATCCTGCAAGAGGCAGGCGCCACACTGGGTAGCGATGTGGTGGCAGTGGCGCACAGGCTGTTTGCGCCAGAAGAAGCCTTCCCGGTGGTACTGGGGGGAAGCGTGTTCGCAGCGGGGGAGTGGGTGATTGCCCCGCTGCGTCAGCGTGTGCTGGCGGAGTTCGCAAACGCACAGATTATCGTGCCGACTGCTTCTCCTGCAGAGGGGCTGGCTCGGCTGGCGTTGAGAGACCTGAAGGGCTAGCCGCTACTCGTAACGCAGTGCCTCGATGGGGTTGAGACGGGACGCCCGCCACGCTGGGTAGATGCCGAAGAAGATGCCGACCGCCGCCGAGAACAGAAAGCCCGCTATCGCTGCCCACAGAGGCAGGTGGGTGGTCAGCCCCTCGCCGCCGAACAGTTTCGCCTGTTGAGTCGCCCAGCCCACAAGCAGACTACCGCCCCAGCCCAGCAGGATACCGATAATCCCCCCTACCCCGGACAGCGTCATCGATTCGATGAGGAACTGCAGGAGGATGTCGCGGTTGCGCGCGCCCACCGCCTTGCGGATGCCTATCTCTCGGGTGCGCTCGGCGACCGTGACCAGCATGATGTTCATGATGCCGATGCCGCCCACCAGCAGAGACAGCCCGGCTATTGCGCCCACCACCAGTCCGAAGATGCTGAGCACGCGCCCAATCGACGAGAGCAGTCGCTCCTGGCTGTCCACGCGGAAGTAGGGCTGGTTATCGTGGCGGCGCATCAGCAGCTGCCAGATTTCGTCCATCGCCTCGGTGGTACGCTCAGGGAAGCGCGGCTGAGCGAAGATAACCGAGACCAGGTCTGCGCCCACGAACCGCTTCTGCAGGGTGGTGATGGGCACGAACACACGCTTATCCCAATCTTGCCCGAAGGTTCTCCCTTTCGCCGCGATCACGCCCACCACGGTTACCGACACGCCCGCGATCTCGATGCTCTCTCCGATGGGGTCGCGTCCACCGAAGAGACGGCGGTGCGCCTCCTTGCCGAGCACGACCACCTTCGCCCACTGGTCGATGTCCTCTTGCGTGATAAAGCGCCCCTGCTCGACCTGCAGATTGTGAAGGTAGAGATACTCGGGCTGGCATCCGTCGATGACCACGTCCAGCTCCTCTCCGCCGTACCGCGCCTTCTGCGTGCCTGCCTCCAGCTCGGCGCTGACCATCTTCACGCTGGAACACTCCTGCAGGATGGCGCGCGCGTCGTCCATGCGCAAGCCCTCTATGGTGCCGGGCGTCTCGCCGCGCTTGCGAAGGGAGGGGTCATACACCACAATGATCAGGCTGGAGCCGAGCTGACGAAACTCCTCCACCACACGGGAACGGGCACCCTCCACCAGCGCCACCATAAGGATGACCGCCGCGACGCCGATGATGACGCCCAGCATGGTCAGCAGCGAACGCAGTTTGTGCCGACGCAGGTTCGCCAGTGCGGTGAACAAGGAGTCGAGCAAACTCATTGCCTCTGCTCCTGCTCGCGCTCGCCACTGGAGGCGCCCACGCTCATCTCGAATTGCTGGCGCTTCGGTCCCCGAAACGGCTGAGGACGCACCTTCTCGCCTTCTTTCAATCCGTCAACGATTTCCACGAAGGCGTCACCGCGCAAGCCCGTCTTCACCGTGCGGGTCTCGTTCTTGTCTACCGGCTGTCCGTTCACCATTTCGCGGTGCACCACAGCCACCTTCGCAGTGCTGGCATCCACGAACTCCAGCGCCTCCCTCGGCAGGCGCAGTACGTTCTGCTGGCGCTCCACGATGATACGACACTTGGCGCTCATTCCCGGCTTCATGCGCGGGTCGGGTTTGGCAATCTCCACCTCCACGGGAAACTTGATGACTGCCCCACCCACCGCGCCTTGCTGGACGGTGGACGCAGGAGCCACCTTGCGCACCCGTCCCTCGAATACCTCGTCGCGCAGGGAGTCGAGGCGGATTTCCACTTTCTGTCCCACCTGCACCTTACCGATGTCCACCTCATTGACCTGCAGTTTGATGCGCATTTTGGAGAGGTCGGCAATCTGCACCAGCGGCATACCCGACGAGAAGGTCGCCACGCCGGAAGTGACCAGCTCGCCCGACTCGATGTATCTCTGGGTGACCACGCCGCTCATGGGTGCGCGGATGGTGGTGTCTGCCAGTCGGGTACGCGCCTCTTTCAGGGCGCTCTGCAGCTGTTCCACCGCCGCCTGTGCCTGCTGTACCTCTTTCTGGCGAACAGGAAGCTGCACACGGTTCGCCTCCGCCAGCTTCAGACGAAGCCGGGCATCTTCCAGTGCGGTGCGCGCCGCCTCCACTTCCCTCTGGCGCAATTCGTCCCGCTTCGCCTGAGCGCGCGCCTGCTCGAGAGCCGCTTTCGCCTGTTTCACCCGCGCTTCGGCGTCGGCTCGCTGGAGGCGTTGCTGTTCCTCGAGGGTCTGCAGTCGCTGTTCCGCCTGCTGGAGACGCGCCTCGACGGCGGTCAGCTGGGTGGCGGCAAGGTCTACCTCGCGCTGGGAGACAAAGCCTTTCGCGAGGAGCTGCCTCTGCCGGTCGAGCTGCCGTCGGGCGTCGTCGCGCTGGGCGCGGGCTTCGTTCACCGCCGCCTGAGCATCGGTGCGCTGCTGTGGGTGGGTTACTCTCAGCAGGAGGTTCAGACCATCTACGGCAGCCTGATAACTGGTCTCCGACTGCTCGAGCGCTGCCTGGGTGAGTTCGGGCTGAGTCTGCGCTTCACGAAGCGCCTGCTGATAGCGCAATTCGGCGGTGCGCACGGCGTTGCGGGCCTGCGCTATCTGCGCGGAAACATCCTCGCCCTGGTAACCGCTGAGCAGTTTCGCCTGTTCCAGCCGGGCAAGCGCGGCGCGCAGCTGTGCCTCCTGCTGTCGCAAACTCGCCTCCACTTCGACCGGATCGATCTGGGCAATAAGCTGCCCCTCGCGCACCACGTCGCCTGCCTCCACGTTCAGACTGAGGATGCGTCCGGCGATTTTGCTTTTAACCTCCACCTTGCGCAGCGGTTCCAGCACACCCGACTCCGCGACGATAATCTCCACATCGCCGCGAGAGACCTCTACCAGCCGCGCGGGCGCTGGCGGTTTCCGCATCCAGCGGTAGCCCCACCAGCCACCAGCTCCCAGAAGTATGAGCACCGGCAAACAGCCGAATAGCAGTAACTTTGCTCGGCGACGCAAGAAAGCTTTCACGTTATCCTCCCCGTTGGAGCGTCTGTTCAACCCTCCGTATAAGACAGATTCGCGATGGCAAAGTTTCACCCGGACGATGCCTCGAGGCTGTGCCGCACGAGCCACCAGAGCAACAGCGCCATCAGGCACTGCGTGACCACCTGTGCCACCGCAGCAAACAACGGTCCGAACATCGGTAGCCACCACAGACACACCGCCAGACAGGTCAGCCCAGCTGCTGCCACGACCGCCACCCACGCCGTGCGGTGACGAACCAGCAGTACGGCGTTGCCCCACGCCACCACCGCCGCCGGAAGGAACGCCCACGCCAGCACACGCAAAGCATCCGCCGCCGGTCCGAACGCCGACCCATACAGCAACCTGACCCAAACAGGAGCACCCGCGCTCAGCAACAACGCCATCAACCCCGCCACCACCAGCATCCAGCGCAGTATACGGTGGTCGAGGGTTGAGGAGCTGCCCACCTGCGACCGTGCGGGCACCAGTGCCAGCGCCATCGAGCCGGGCACCAGCATCCCCGCCCAGAGCAGTGTGCTGGCACCACCATAGTAGCCTGCGCTCTGGTCGCCAAAAGTGAAACCCACCGCCAGAATATCCAGGCGTATGATGAGACCATGGCACACATCGCCGATTGCCAGCGGTGCGCCTGCCGACAGCAGACACTTCCACGCCAGCGTGTTCGCTCGTATTCGCGGAAAGGACAGGCGACGCACCAGATAGAGAAGCCCAGCCACACCGCCCGCCAGCACGCCCACCAGCGCACCGGTCAGCCCCAGCGCGACCGCACCAAACGCCGCCGCAGGGACGGTTATGCCACGCTCCAGAAGTACGGAACGCGCCTCGAGGTGCGCCTGCACGCGCGCCCGAGCTACCCCAGCCAACAACTGGATGAAACACGCCGTTACCCAGTACGCCCCAGCCAGCACCAGCGCCAGCGCGAACTGCGACGAGCTCCTCACCCACCACGCCACCGCGAGCACCCCCACCCACAGGATGGCGCCCTGCAGAAACCGCAACCCCAGCGCCGCGGATAGCATGAAACGCGCCTGCGGACGACGGGCAACGTGCCTGGTGAGCACTGCGGAAACGCCCGCGTCGGCAAGGGGAGCCAGCGCGCCAGCCACCGCCATCGCCTGCACGAAGCTGCCGAACAGAGCCGGAGCCAGCAGGCGCGCCAGCAGGACGTTGTTGACCAGACCCAGCAGACGCGCCGCAAACTGCGATCCGAGCAGCCAGCGCGTGGTGAAGTGCCATGTTCTCACAGCAGATTGACCTGGCTGTTGTCCCCCAACATCAACCGCACGGCACGCGGCTTGCCCTCATCGCGGCAGACGGTGACGTTTCGCCCCAGAAGGCTGTCCTCCACGCGCGACCCCACATTCAGGATGCGAGCACCCTCCAGGATGACGCTGTGCTCGATCTCGCTGGCGACAATCTGCACGCCATCGGCGACGGAAGTGAAGGGACCGATGTAGGCGTTCTCGATAAGGCAGTTCGCACCTACGATGACCGGTCCGCGGATGACGCTGTTGACTACCCTTGTGCCCTCGCCGAGCCACACCCTGCCGTGCAGGTGCGATCGATCGTCCACCTCTGCCTGAACGCACCGTTCGAGGTCTTCCAGCAGGATGCGGTTTGCTTCCAGAATGGCTTCGAGGTTGCCGGTGTCCTTCCACCACCCGCTGATGATGTGCGAGCGCACCTGATAACCATGGTCGATCAGGTACTGGATGGCGTCGGTAATCTCCAGCTCGCCCCGATCGGAAGGCTGGATGACGTTTACCGCTTCGAAGATATGGGAGTCGAACATGTACACGCCGACCAGAGCGAGATCGGACGGGGGCTGTTTGGGCTTCTCGACGAGGCGAACCACGCGGTCGCCCTCCAGCACGGCGACCCCGAAATCGTGCGGGTTTGGCACACGCGCCAGCAGTATCTGCGCGTTTGGACGGAGCTGTTCGAACTCTCGCACGAAGGGCGTGATGCCCTCTTTGACCAGATTGTCGCCGAGGTACATCACAAAAGGTTCGTCGCGAAGGAAGTCCCGTGCAATCTTGACGGCGTGCGCCAGCCCCAGTGGCTCCGGCTGGTGGATATAGTTGACGCGGATACCCCAGCGACTGCCGTCGCCAACCGCCTGCATAATCTCCTGACGTGTATCGCCCACGATGATGCCGACATCCGTGATGCCAGCGTCCCGTACGGCTTCGATGCCGTAGAACAGCACTGGCTTGTTGGCGATGGGAATGAGCTGTTTGGCGCCGGTATGGGTGATGGGACGCAGGCGGGTGCCTTTGCCTCCACTGAGGATCAAACCTTTCACGATGTATGCCTCCTTCTGGCAGAGTGATGCACGGCGCCCGTACTGGACGAACCCGTCACGTGATTCGCCACGATACCGAGCAGACGGGAGTTTGGCAGAGCCCGAAAAGTCTGCACCGCACTGAGCGCAGCATCGCGCAGGGTCGTACCCGGCTGCACCACCAGGATGACGGCGTCGCAGTGCAGGGCAAGTATCTGCGCGTCCACATACCGGTCGGCAGGGGGCACATCCAGCACCACAAAATCATACTCCTGCGAAAAGTGTGTAAGTAATTGGCGAATCCTGTGACTTTCCAGCAGATCAGTCGCACTGGATGGGACGTCGCCTGCCGGTAGCAGCCAGAGGTTGTTGGTACTTGAAGAACGGATGCACTGGTGCAGGTCCACATCTCCCTGCAGCCACTCCGCCAGCCCGGGAGAGGGAGGCTGCCCATCGGTGCGGTGCTGAGACGGCTCGCGCAGGTTCGCGTCTACCAGGAGCACCCGGTGCCCAGCCTGTGCCATACTGACCGTGAGCTGGCGCGCCACAAATGTTCCACCGTCCTGCGGCAGCGCGGAGGCGACTATCAGACTGCGTATGGGCTGTTCCCTGGACGCCAGCCTCACAGCCGTTCGCAGGCGCCGGAATGCTTCTACAGCCTCAGCGTCACCCACAGGCGAGCCATGAGCCCTATCACGAACGGCAGGGACGACAGCCAGCAACGGCACGTCCAGCCACTCCGCTGCGTATTGGGCAGAAGGCAAGCGGCGGTCCATCTGTTCGATCAACAGCGCAAAGCCAGCAGCCAGCATCATGCCCAGCACGATGCCCATCAGCATATTGAGGATACGACGAGGTCGGACGCGCTCGCCCGGCAGCTGCGCCAGTTCCACAACGCGCGCATTGCCCAGCTTTACCGCATGGGTGAGTTCCGCTTCCTGCAACCGCTCCATCAGAAACAGGTATTGTCTCTCCAGTGCCTGCCGTTCGCGCAGGAGCTGTGTCAACTGCCTCTCCAGTTCCGGCACGGCAAGCATCCGGCGACGGAGGTCGTCCAGAGTGCCCTGCAGGGCGGTCATCTGCGCTTCCTGCCCCACGATGTCGGCGGAGAGCAAGGCGGCACTTTTGTATAACTCCTGATGGACAGGGTTAGGCAGCCGTTGAACGCTCTCAATACGCAACGCCTCCTGGCGCAGGCGATCACGAAGAGCATCCACACGTGCCAGCGCGGACTGCACTCGCGGGTGCTCGTCTGTGAACTGCGCCTGCAGGGACAACAGGTCTGCCTCCGCGGTGACGAGCTGTTTCTTGATTTCCTGCACGGTGGGGTTCTCGTAGATAGTGGGGGAAACCAGCGTGGAAGGCTCTTTGCCCAGCTGTTGTCGCGTTGCTGCAAGGCGAGTGCGCAGGTCGGTCAGTCGCAGGTCTCCTTGCCAGCGCAGGTTGCTGACCTCCACCAGCTGATCGAGGAGGGCGCGGGTCTCCTCGCCGGCATCCAGGAAGGCTTTCTGCCTCTTGAACGCGGCGAGTTGGTCGTCCGCACGAGCAAGCAGTGCTTTCACCCCGCCGGGTCCGTCGAGCTGGTCGCGGATGAAGCGCACGGTATTGCGCGCCTCCTCTTTGCGCAGACGCTCGTTCTGCCACACCATCACCAGCGCGGCGGCGTTGGCGGCGTTCTGTGCTTGGAGCGGTGAGCGTGCCTCCGCAAAGAGCTCGATCAGTCCGGTGTCCTCGACGAGTCGCGCCCGAAGATACTGGTCGAACTCGTCCTCCTCTTTAGGCTGCGGACGGGAGTGTCCCTGCAGCCGCGCCGCGCGGTAATTAATGCAGGTATCGGTATCTGATACACCACCAGAATCGCATAGAATATTCTCGAATAGCGTCCGTATTTGTTCGCTTCTTGTGTATACCGGCAATTCTATGTTGAGACGCTGAACTATGGTAACTACCGAGTCGACCAGCAGCTTGTATGGATAGGTATCGACTAGCTCCGCCTGCTCCTGCGGCAGGGTTCGGGTGAAGCCGGCTCCGAAGATGTCGGTTCTCAGCACAAAACCGGAGGGTTGCTCTATCTGTACAATTGCCTTCGCCCGATACACTGGCTGTGCGGTGAACGTTGCCAACGCCGTGCCGAGCACTACCAGAACAAAGCAGGCAGCGGCAAAGGCTCGCCGACGCGAGAGTACATCCAGCAGGTACGTTAGAACCGAACGCTCACGCAACACCGGATTGCAGTTCCTCCAGTACGGTGTTTTCAGTCTATCAACAGACCGTGCAAAAGTCAATCGTGCAGGAATGTACGGGGTGCATGTTGAAGCCGAAGGCACAGGGGAGGGCGCGCGTATGGGGGTTGTCTACGCGGTAGTCAACCAGAAAGGTGGGGTTGGCAAGACAACGACGGCAGTGAATGTGTCGGCAGCCATCGCCCTGGCAGGTCGTCGTGTGCTGCTGGTGGATGTGGACCCTCAGGGCAATGCGACCAGCGGAGTTGGTATTGAGAAGGGTAAGCTGGAAGCCAGCGTTTACCACGTTTTGGTGGACGAGCTGCCGCTGGAGGAGGTCATTCTGCCGACCGAGATCGCCGGGCTGGACGTGGTGCCTTCGACGCTGGACCTGGCAGGCGCTGAGATCGAGTTGATGACGCGCATCAGCCGCGAACAGGTATTGAAAGCCGCACTGGAGCCCGTCAGATCCCGCTATGATTATCTGTTTCTCGACACACCGCCCTCACTGGGTCTGCTCACGGTGAACTGTCTAACGGCGTGCGACCGCGCCATCGTGCCGATCCAGTGTGAGTATTATGCGCTGGAGGGCATAACGCAGCTGATGCGCACCGTGGAATTGGTTCGGCGTCGGCTCAACCCCCATCTACGCATAGCGCATGTGTTGTTAACGATGAAGGATCCGCGTCTGCGTCTGGCACAGCAGGTGGAGGAAGAGGTTCGTGGCTTCTTCGGGGCAGCTGTCTCCAGTGCCGTGATCCCGCGAAACGTTCGCCTGAGCGAGGCTCCCAGCTTTGGCTTACCTGCTGTTGTTTACGACGCCAGGTCACGAGGGGCGGAGGCGTACCGTCAGTTCGCTCTGGAGGTGATGCAGGATGACACGTCGGGGGTTGGGTAAGGGTCTGTCAGCACTGATATCTACGGCAGAGCCTGCGAACGAGGTCACTTCGGAAATCCCGGTCTCGCTGATCAGCCCAAACCCGGATCAGCCGAGACGCGAGATGGAGGAAGCCGGCTTGGAGGAGCTGGCGGCATCCATTCGGGAGCACGGTATACTTCAGCCTGTGCTTGTGGAGCCGCTTGTAGATGGTCGTTATCGGCTGGTGGCGGGGGAACGGCGCTGGCGTGCGGCGCAGTTGGCGGGGCTGGAGACGGTACCTGCCATTGTGCGTCCGGTGACCGACGCAGAACGTCTGGAACTTGCGCTCGTGGAGAACGTTCAGCGCGAGGATATCAACGCGGTGGAACAGGCTCTTGCCTATCAGCAGCTGATGGAGCGATTTGGGTTGACGCAGGAGGAGGTGGCGAGGCGTGTGGGTAAGAGCCGCACAGCCGTTGCCAACACCCTGCGTCTGCTGTCGCTCGAAGTGGAGATACTTTCGGCTATACGTTCCGGCAAGATCACGGAAGGGCACGCCCGTGCGCTTTTGATGGCTCCAGAGTCACGCAGGCGTGAGGTTTTCCTCAAGACCCTTCAGCGTGGGTGGAGCGTTCGTGAGACCGAGCGCGCCGCACGGCTGGCGTCCCGTGAGGCGTCTGTGCCGGACCTGGATGTTTCACGTGAAACACATTCCTCTGACCCCCACGTGCAGGCACTGGAAGACCGTCTGCGAGACGTCCTCGCAACCCGAGTCAGCATTCGTGCGAACAGCGGCAAAGGCACCATCGAAATCCACTTCTACAATCCGGAAGACCTTACCCGCATTGTGGAAACTATCTGCGGCGAGCCTGCCCCTTAGCCGGTGAACCGCCCTCCGTTGCTCGCGTCTCCCTATGCGATTTGCATACCGTGACAGAATGCGGTATGTTAACTGCGGGAGGTGAGACATGAGCGAACTCTGGCAGGAGCAGATGTTCGTCCTCCTGCTGATCCTCGCCACCGGATGCTGGCTCGGCAGGCTGTCCGTTCGCGGCATTTCACTGGGAACGGCAGGTGTGCTGTTTGTTGCACTCGCCTTTGGGCACTTCGGCTTCAAGGTACCCCGGGAGGTGCGTGACCTCGGACTGCTGCTCTTCGTCTATGCTGTCGGGCTGCAAGCAGGTCCTCGTTTCTTTCGCGCCTTTCGCAAACAGGGCGTGCCTTTCGTGCTGATAGGCGCCGTGAGCGTACTGGCAGCCGCAGTGAGTACCGCCGCCGTAGCGCGGATTTGGGGGCTTACACCGGAGCTCGCAACCGGACTGTATACCGGTGCCGTGACGAACACCCCTGCACTTGCCGCCGCCATCGACGCGGTAGAAAGGGTCGCCTCTGACAGCGTCTCGGTGGTCAGTGTCGGCTACGGTATCGCGTATCCCTTCAGCATGCTTGGGACGGTGCTGCTGATGCAGTTACTGCCACGCCTGCTGCGCCGAAACCTTCGTCAGGAAGAGGAGCAGTGGAAGGCTCAGCAGCAGCAAGAGTCACCAAGCCTGCAGGCAAAACGGTTCGTCATCACCAACCCGAATTGCGACGGCAAGACCATTCGCGAGGTCAACCCCCACCGGATGAGCTTCGCCAACATCTCACGTGTGCGCCGCGGGGACACCGTTTTCGCCGCCTCACCCGACTTCGTGCTGCACTGCGGGGATGTGGTGATGGCAGTTGGACCGGAGGAGGAACTGGAAAAACTGCGGCTGTTGCTCGGTGAGGAGACACAGGTGCCGATGGACGTCAACCCGAACGTGGTTGCCGCGGATGTGGATGTGACCGATGGCAGGCTGGCAGGCAAGCGAATCGGTGACCTGAAGGTGTGGGAGCAGTACGGCGTGGTGATCACGCGCATTCGCCGTCAGGGCGCCGAGTTGACACCCATGGGAAGCATCGCTCTGGAACTGGGAGACACCCTGCGCATCGTAGGAGAGCGACACTGTGTAGAACGTTTCGCTTACACAGTGGGAACAGGCACGCACAAAGACGAAACGAACATGGTGACCTTCCTCATCGGGTTGATGGTGGGCGTAGCAGTCGGCTCGGTACCCATTCATCTATCAGACGGTCTTCAGGTGAAGATGGGAGCTGCGGGAGGCGCGTTCGTGGTCAGCCTGCTGATGGGGCACTTCGGAAGGATCGGTCCGCTCGCTCTGTATGTGCCCCCGGCTGGCAGGAACCTGACTCGCGAGCTGGGCTTGATGCTGTTCCTTGCAGGCGCTGGAACGAGCGCGGGCGCGGATTTCGTTCGCGTGCTCCAGCAACAGGGACCCGGGCTGTTCGTGGCGGGAGCGTTCATCACCACTTCCACCGTGTTGCTGGTGCTGGTGCTGACGCTGGCGGTATACCGGATGAGTTTGCTTGCCGCGATGGGCGCACTGGCTGCGTGCATGACCAATCCGCCCGCTCTGGGTGCAGCGGCAGCGCAATCCGAGACCGATCTGCCCACACTGGCTTATGCGAGCCTGTATCCGGTGGCGCTGATCTTCAAGATTTTGGTGGCGCAGGTGATGCTGAAGGCGCTGTCCTGGATGCTTTGAATCATGGGCACTGCGCTCCAGAGCGCAGTGCCCTGCGGCTCAAGATGCTTCACTCCGAATGACGAGATATTGACCTATTTTGCCGTCAGTGCCTGCATAGTGGTTAATAACCCATGTCTTCAGAAAGCCCCTGACTTCCACGGCGTTGACAGCCGCACCCGAATCATCAGGTCCTTCTACCAGGAGGCGCCGGTGATTTGCCCTTTCTCGTCAAGGTCCATGCGCAGGGCAGCTGGCTCGGCTGGCAGACCGGGCATCGTCATGACGTCCCCGCAGAACACCCGCACGAACCCCGCACCAGCTGCGAGCTGAACGTCGGTGATGGGCAGGGTGAATCCGCTGGGTGCACCCTTCAGACTGGGGTCATGCGAGAGCGAAAACTGCGTCTTCGCCAGGCATATCGGCAGGCTCTGGTAGCCCCAGCGCTCGAACTGCTTTAGCTGCGATCGCACTCCGGTCTCGTAGCGCACATCCTTCGCACCGTACACCTGTTGCGCGACGGTTTCGATCTTTGCCTGCAGAGGCAGATCGCACGTATACAGGGGCGCGAACCGGTTGTCAACCCGTGCGCATACTTCGCGCACCGCCTCCGCCAGCGCAACCCCTCCCTCCGAGCCGCGCGCGAAGACTTCGGAAACTGCCACACCTTCGGCTCCTGCAGCGGTTGCCAAACGCTGTAGCAGAGCGATCTCCGCCGCAGAATCGGTTGGAAAGCGGTTGATTGCCACGACCACCGGCACACCCAGCCGGTGCACGATGCGGATGTGCGCTTCAAGGTTCTTGCTACCATGCTCCAGAGCAGATAGGTCCTCGGCATCCAGTTCCGCCGGAAGCGGCTTGCCGGTCACCACTTTGTATTTCCCGCTGTGCACCTTCAGCGCACGCACGGTGGTGACCAGTACCGCAACATCTGGCGCCTTGCCAAGTACCGGCGACACGATATGGCAGAACTTCTCGAAGCCCAGGTCGGCTCCAAACCCTGCCTCGGTGACCACATAGTCGCAGGTCTGCAGAGCCAGGCGGTCTGCCAGCACCGAGCTGCAACCGGTGGCGATATTGCCGAACGGACCCGTATGCACGAACAGCGGAGTACCTTCCAGAGTTTGCACAAGGTTAGGCATCAGCGCATCGCGCAGAAGCACCGCCATCGAGCCAGCCGCGCCGATATCGTCAGCGGTGATGGGGCTTCCACCGGATGTGACTCCCACCACAAGGCGCCCCAGTCGGCGTCGAAGATCGTGCAGGTCGGTACTCAGCGACAGCAATGCCATCATCTCCGAGGCGGCGGTAATCTCAAAGCCGGTCTCACGCGGCACACCGTTCGACTTGCCGCCGATGCCCGTGATTGCCTGGCGCAGGGAGCGGTCGGGTACGTCCAGCACACGGTTCCACCAGACGCCGTGCACATCGAAGCCCGCTCTGTTGCCATGATAGATGTGCGCTTCAATGAGGGCAGCCAGAAGGTTGTGGGCAGCAGCCACAGCGTGAGAGTCGCCGGTGAAATGCAGGTTGATGTCGTCAGCGGGGAATGCCTGTGCCCTGCCTCCTCCTGCTCCACCACCCTTAACACCGAAAACAGGTCCAAGCGACGGCTCACGGATACACACGGACGCACGCTCGCCACGGCGATGCAGAGCGTCGCCCAGACCGATGGTGGTGACTGTTTTGCCCTCGCCAGCGGGTGTGGGAGTGATGGCGGTGACCACAATTAACCTGCCAGCAGGCGAGGATGCCAGTCGCTCCAGCGCACTGAGGCGCACTTTGGCTTTGTACTGCCCGAACGGTATCAGCTCCTCATCGAGCAAGCCGAGCTGCTTTGCGACGTTGCAAACAGTTGGCGGCATGTGAACCTCCTCATCGGCAGATGCCCAGTGTTACTTCACCACACTCCGTGCCGGTTCCTGTTAAGTCTGCGGCGGAGGGGGTTCACCGCTGGGGTAGGGCATGGGGAAGGTGAGGAAGTTATATCCTGCTCCGCAGCACTCCGGGCAGAACAGCACGAGAAACCTTCCGGGTCTCTCGGGGTGCGGCGTTCGCACGACTCCGGGAAGCGTGTGGTCTACGGGCGATTGCAGCAAGGTCAACTCCAGATGGGGGTGCAGAGCGCACAGGTACCGCACGACGACAGGCTCCTGCGCCGTTGAAGTGCGACGCTGGTATATCGTCTGGGTGCGCCAGCGGTGTCCATTGGGAAGCAGGTAAACCCGGTGAATACGTGTCCAGCGAAACACTCGCCGCCTTATCTCACGTCGCGATATGGGTTCCTCTTGAGGCTCTCGCATTCGTTGTCCCCCTATGCTTAGAGTATCGGCATAGCGAGACGCCAGTTGTAGCTCCGCGTAAGCACAGGAATTCAGGAGGCTACTGGGGTCAGCTGGGTGTTCCCGACGAGCGCCGGGTTTTTATCGAAAATATTCTATTACTCGTCCTAAAATCACTTGACATGAGCATACTCAAGTGATATAATAATGCACGGAAGAACCGAACGAGGAACAACACGCGGAAGAGCACTCATCCAACCGGAGGACAGGAATGGGAAAGACAGTCGGTATAGACCTTGGGACAACCAACTCGGTGGTTGCGGTGATGGAGGGTGGCGAGCCTGTCGTAATCCCGAACGCCGAGGGTAGCCGCCTGACGCCGTCTGTGGTGGCTTTCAGCAAAACCGGTGAGCGACTTGTCGGGGCGGCGGCGAAGCGACAGGCAATCATCAACCCCGACCGCACCGTCATCTCGATCAAGCGCAAGATGGGTACGCGCGAGCGCATCCGCATCGACGACAAGGAGTACACGCCGGAAGAGATTTCGGCGATGATCCTGCAGAAGCTGAAGGCGGACGCGGAGGCGTACCTTGGCGAGAAGGTAGATGCTGCGGTCATCACCGTACCGGCGTACTTCAACGACGCTCAGCGCACGGCGACCAAGAACGCGGGCGAGATCGCTGGTCTGAAAGTGCTGCGGATTATCAACGAGCCGACCGCCGCGTCACTCGCATACGGACTGGACAAGAAGTCCAACGAAACCATCCTGGTGTTTGACCTGGGTGGCGGTACGTTTGACGTGTCCATCCTGGAGGTGGGCGACGGCGTTTTCGAGGTCAAATCCACCTCGGGCGATACCCACCTGGGTGGCGACGACTTCGACATGCGCATCGTGAACTGGGCGGCGGACGAGTTCAAAAAGGACACCGGCATTGACCTGCGCAAGGACCCGCAGGCGCTTCAGCGTCTGCGTGAGGCGGCAGAGAAGGCGAAGATCGAGCTCTCCAGCATGGTAGAGACCGAGATCAACCTGCCGTTCATCACCGCCGATGCAGAGGGTCCGAAGCATCTGCTGTACAAGATCACGCGCGCCAAGTTCGAGGAGCTCACCGCCGACCTGGTGGACCGGCTGAAGGGTCCGTTCCATCAGGCACTGCAGGACGCCAAGCTGGACGTGAAGGACCTAGACGAGGTGATTTTGGTCGGTGGAGCCACGCGCATGCCGTGCGTGCAGGAGCTGGTGCGCAAGCTCACGGGCAAAGAGCCGAACAAGGGCGTGAACCCGGATGAGGTGGTCGCCATCGGCGCAGCGATTCAGGCTGGCGTGCTGGGCGGCGAGGTGAAGGACGTCGTCCTGCTGGACGTAACGCCGCTGTCGCTGGGTATCGAGACGCTGGGTGGGGTGTTCACCAAGCTGATCGAGCGCAACACCACCATTCCGACCCGCAAGAGCGAAATCTTCACCACCGCCGCCGATGGGCAGACGGAGGTGGAGATCCACGTTCTGCAGGGTGAGCGCGAGATGGCACGCGACAATAAGACGCTGGGGCGGTTCCATCTGACGGGCATTCCACCTGCACCGCGCGGCGTGCCCAAGATCGAGGTGACCTTCGATATCGACGCGAACGGCATCATGCATGTGTCGGCGAAGGACCTGGGCACCAGCAAGCAGCAGGCGATCACCATCACCGGCTCCAGCAACCTGACGCGCGACGAGATCGACCGGATGGTCAAGGAGGCTCAGTCGCACGCGGAGGAGGACCGCCGACGCCGCGAGGAAGCCGAAGTGCGCAACCAGGCGGACTCGCTGGCTTACCAGACCGAGCGCATGTTGCGCGACCTGGGCGACCGCGTGCCCTCGGACGAGAAGCTGCGCATCGAGCAGGCGATTTCCGACCTGCGCGACGCGATCAACAAGAACGATGTCAGCCTCATCCGGCAGCGCATGGAGGCGCTTCAGCAGGCGTCGTATCAGCTGTCGCAGAGGCTGTACGAGCAGGCGTCGCAGAGCTACGCCGGCACCGGAGCACAGACCGGCGGCAGTGGTACCGGCTCGTCCAGCGACGGCGAGGTGATTGACGCCGAATTCAAGCCCGAGTAATTCGGAAACAATCTGCCCGTGGACAATCCACGGGCAGCGAAATATAGCGCCAAAACCAAACTTCAACGAAGAAGGAGGTGACCAACGATGGCATTGGTGCGCTGGGAGGATCCCATCGACATGCTCAATCGCTTCGAGCGCGAGATGAGCGCGTTGATGAATCAGTTCTTCGGCAACCCCGCGGCGCGTCGCACGGAGCCGACTCTCCCTCACGTGTGGGCGCCCGCTGTGGATGTGCGCGAGGACGACAACGAAATCACCATCAACATGGAGCTGCCTGGCGTGAAGCCCGAAGAGGTGGAAATCGAGCTGACGGGCGACACGCTGTGCGTGAAGGGCGAGCGCAAGTTCCATGATGAGGAGCGCCGCAAGGACTATGTGCGCATCGAGCGGGCGTATGGCACGTTCCAGCGCTCGTTCACACTCGGCAC
>CAKZNX010000305.1 GCA_937132045.1 uncultured bacterium | reverse complement strand
TACGCCATCTGCCACATGTCCAGCAACGCCAGAACCAGCAGAACCGCTCCGACACTGAACGGAACGAAGCGCCAGACCTCCCAATTCCAGAAAGCACTGCCCGTAAGAAGCAACAGTGCCATGGTGCCAGCGCGCAATAGCCAGTAAATGACCCTCCTGCGTGTGGCACGCGGTTGATAACGCCCGCTGAGCGACACCTGCACCGGCAAGGCAATGAGCACAATGCCTAGTGCCATAGCGTAGCGCAACCACATGCTTCATGCCACTGCAGACCATCTACCGTGGTAGAAACACGATGTCCATTCGGTAAACCCTCCAGTCTCTTCCTGAACGCCTCAACAGCAGGGTGACCCTGGCTTCGCCTTGGGTGCCGCGCACCTCGTACACCAGCGTGTTTAGCGCGCCTGAAGGTTCGGAGGCTTGCGTGGGAAGGAGGTACTGATAAGACAACTCCATTTCCCGCCATTGGTACTGGTACGGCTTGCCCACATACGCCTCCAGCTGCTCCCATTGTTGGCTCAGGTACGGGGCGGACACCGACGAGCGCTGAGAAGGTTCAACCAATCGGACGGCTGCTGTATAGTTGCCCTGAGAGAGAGCACTCAGAAAAGAGTCCCCGACGACACGTGCCCTCTTGACGTGCCCTCCTGCACCACATGCTGTCAGAAGCGCCAGAAGCGCGCAGGTTAGCAGTCCGGCGATGGGTCTGGTTGCCTTGAATCTATCCACAGGGTTCATCACAGTCTCCTCGCTCAGCTCCTGCGTGAGGAGCTTGTCCTCACGCAGGCTGATTCTCCCGCCTCAGACGTAAACCTCTCTCGGTGGTGATGTAGGCAGCCTGATCTTGGTGCCAGGTGGAGGTCCGCTGAACACCTCCTCCGGATCGTAGCCGCGCTGGCGCTGTGGCGTTGGGTGCACCGGGAAAGTGTGTGACAGACCTATCCCGATCTCCGGAAAGCTAGGCAAAGGTCTCCACCCTATCGAAACATCTATGGTGATAGCGTCAGGTTCCACCTTGACTTTTACAATCTGCCACTTCACGTAAGGTCGAATCTTGAGACGCCCACTCGGATCCACATGATTGACCGGCTCGTGCTCACAGTACAGATACGGGTGCTCGCTCAGCACCGGGTCGCGGCTGATGAAACGACCCACCTGCGGGTCATAGTAGCGCGCTCTCACGTTCGGCAAGCCCGCATCGCCGTCATCACGGTAACGATACGCCGAGCCGCCCAACATCCGCGGCATACCCACCATCCCGCACCACTGCCCACCTGTTAGCCAGTCTCAAGGAGCGCATAGTGTACGGTGAAAATGGGACGGCTGTGTCTGGCTGGCAGGTACAGCACCGGCGCTGTGTCGTTGTGTCCGCGCTTCCTCCATTGCTCGAAGGGTAGCCACTGCTCAGTGACTAACCGCTTGGCTGCAGCCGACGGGTCAGCCGAGCAGTGTTCAGCCTGCGTACCCATAATGTTCCATGGGTCTGACAGCCCACGCGCCAGTTCAAAATGACGCAGTGCGGAACTCCTGTCGCCGAGCAGCTCCCACAACGCCCCAAGCCACAGGTGCGCTCTTGCCCGATGCCAGGGCGGAAGCTCATTCAGGTACACGGAGAGCACCTCCAGCGCTGAGCGGTAGTCTCCCAGACGCATATACGAACTGACCGCGTACAGGACGACACTCACTGCCATGTCGTGGGCGGACAGGTATCGTGTACACGCCTGCACACACTCCTTGAAATCATCCTCCTCATAAAGCAGGCGGATGAGATGGCGCTCGGCGGACGCCCGCCGAAGCTCTGGGGCGAGGAGCCGGCAGTGCGGCTCGGCAAAATCCATCCACTGCACTCCGAGAACGGTCTCGGAAAGCCCTGTTGTCCTCTTCAAAAGCCACTGGCGAGACGGAATGCAAGCCAGCAGAAAAGGCACCTTTTTCGCAAATCGGCTGATGTCCTCCGCGAAATGTCTCCACACCTCCCATCCGAATCGCTCTGTCAGGAAGTGCGCGAAACTGCCTGCACTGGCGACTGGCGCGTAGCCGGCGAGTATGTCGTCCAGCGAGTACATGGGCTGATTGTCCAACACCATAGCCACATCGGCGTAGAAGGTGTCGTCGCCGATACGCGTCAGATACTCGGCAAGCCCCGTATCCATGAAGAAATGCCAGCCAAAGCTCGCGGGCAGAGACGCCCGAACAAGTTCCCGGCAAACAAGCGTGTTGAGTTGCCGCGGTGTGTCACAGTACAGGCACGCACTGCCATCCACAACGGCGCCCCACCGAAAAACCTGCACGAAGTGCTTTCCGGTCAGCTTTCGATCAGGAGGAAGCAGGTAGATGTGCGATGGAGGAGGGGCGAAGTCCCGGAGGTGCTTGCTGATGTGCCTGAAGACCGCAGCCGCCGATTCCGCGAGATGCTGTACGTCGGCAACCTGTCGCGTTGTCTCGTCCGCATACACACGCACAGCATCCGCCTGATGAGGTTCCACGCCTGAAAGGTAGCGGGTAACCAGCCAGCGGGCTTGCCGCGCGCTGAGTCTACCTGAATGCCTCGCAAATCCAAATCTTAGCCTGTGATGCGTCATCGTGCGACCTCCTAATCCAGCATATGCCAGAAGCCGGGACACAGGTGGTATAACCAGTCGCCCGCCTGCTGGTACCCTTCCGGCGGTATGTAGTTGTCGCTTATGTATTCACCGACTTCCCACCCCAACCAAAATGCGAGAGCCCCTGCGCCTGCCTTTCCAACACGTCTTAGCCACGGTGGCAGTTGCGGAAGTTCTATCGTGATGGGCGGCTCCACCCGCACATCTGGTATCTTAATCGGACCGAGTTCGACAGTTATTTTTTCGATCACGAACTTAATCCTCCCACTCGGATCCACGCTGTTGACCGGCTCGTGTTCGCAGTACAGATACGGGTGCTCGCTCAGCACCGGGTCGCGGCTGATGAATCGACCCACCTGCGGGTCATAATAGCGCGCACCCACGTGCAGCAAGCCCGCATCGCCGTCATCACGGTAACCCCACGCCCCTGCAAACCGATACGGGTTCGCGCTGGCACCGCTCTGCGACACCACCACTCCGAACGCCTCGGTTGTCAACGTGCTCGTCACCGACTGACCGGCATCTGTGGCTATTTTATCACCATCGTGCACAATTTGGGAAGTCTTTTGTAGCAATGCGGTGTATTCTGCAGGGGATTGCTTCGCCTGCTGGCGCAGGCTCGCCATGACACCGTGCCCTCGTGT
>CAKZNX010000304.1 GCA_937132045.1 uncultured bacterium | reverse complement strand
AGGTTGGAGGTCATTATCAGCACGGTGTTCTTGAAGTCCACCGTGCGCCCCTTGCCGTCGGTCAGGCGGCCGTCGTCCAGCACCTGAAGCAACACGTTGAACACGTCCGGATGCGCCTTCTCGATCTCATCCAGCAAAATGACGCTGTAGGGACGTCGGCGTACGGTTTCGGTGAGCTGACCGCCCTCCTCATAGCCGACGTAGCCGGGAGGCGCACCGATCAGCCGAGCTACCGTGTGCTTCTCCATGTATTCCGACATATCGAGCCGGATCATCGCGCGTTCGTCGTCGAAGAGGAACTCCGCCAGCGCCCGCGCCAGCTCGGTTTTACCCACGCCGGTCGGTCCGAGGAACATGAACGAGCCGATGGGACGGTTCGGGTCCTGCAAGCCTGCGCGTGCCCGACGCACCGCGTTGGACACCGCCTCGATGGCGTGTTCCTGCCCAACGACGCGCTGGCGCAGTCGCTCCTCCATGTGCAGGAGCTTCTGCGTTTCGCCCTCCATCAGGCGGGAGACGGGAATGCCCGTCCACTTGCTGACCACCTCGGCGATGTCATCGGCGTCTACCTCCTCCTTCAGCAGTTTCATGCTTCTCTGCAATTCTTCCAGCCGCTTCGTTTCGGCATCCAGCTGCTTCTGCAGGGAGAGGATGACGCCATAGCGCAGTTCCGCTGCCTTCGCCAGGTCGCCGTCGCGCTCTGCTGCCTGCTCGTGCACACGCGCCTGCTCGATCTGTTCCTTGATGCGCCGGATGCTGGTAATAATCTCCTTCTCCTGCTGCCAGTGTGCTTTCAGGCGGTTACTCTCCTCGCGCAGGTTGGCAATCTCCGCCTCGAGCTTCGCCAGACGCTCTTTGCTGGCAGGGTCGTCTTCCTTGCGCAGAGCCTCGCGCTCGATTTCCAGCTGGCGGATGCGCCGGTCGATCTCGTCGATCTCGGTGGGCATGGAGTCGATCTCCATGCGCAGGCGCGATGCCGCTTCGTCGATCAGGTCGATCGCCTTGTCGGGAAGGAAGCGGTCGCTGATGTAGCGGTGCGAGAGCGTTGCCGCTGCCACGATGGCGCTGTCGGTGATTCGCACTCCGTGATGCACTTCGTAGCGCTCCTTCAGCCCGCGCAGGATGGCGATGGTGTCGTCCACGTCGGGCTCGGTGACCAGAATGGGCTGGAAGCGCCGCTCCAGGGCAGGGTCTTTCTCGACGTGTTTGCGGTACTCGTCCAGTGTCGTGGCGCCCACACAGCGCAATTCGCCTCGCGCCAGCATCGGCTTGAGCATGTTCGCCGCGTCGATGGCGCCTTCCGCGGCGCCCGCACCGACCAGCGTGTGCAGTTCATCGATAAATACGACGATGTTGCCCTCGGCGGACTGAATCTCGCGAAGCACCGCCTTCAGCCGGTCTTCGAACTCTCCGCGGTATTTGGTGCCTGCCACCAGCGCGCCGAGGTCGAGCTGCCACACCTGCCTGTTTCTCAAGCCTTCCGGCACGTCGCCTGCCACGATGCGCTGAGCCAGTCCCTCCACGATAGCGGTCTTGCCGACACCCGGCTCACCGATCAGCACCGGGTTGTTCTTGGTGCGCCGCGACAGCACCTGGATCACACGCCGAATCTCCTCGTCGCGCCCGATGACCGGGTCCAGCTTGCCCTTGCGGGCGAGGTCGGTGAGGTCGCGTCCGTAGCGCTCCAGCGCCTGATACTTCTCCTCAGGGTTCTGGTCAGTGACGCGATGCCCACCGCGGATATCCATCAGCGCCTGATACAGGTTGTCTGGCGTGACGCCCATCTGCTTGAGCAGGCGCCCGACGGCACCCTGCGTGTCCTCTACCAGAGCCATGAGCAGGTGCTCCGTGCTAACGTACTCGTCCTTCAGGCGCTCTGCCTCTTCGAACGCCTTATCCATCACCTGTTTGAACCGCGGCGTGATGTATGAAGCCACCGATGCGCCGTGCACCTGAGGTAGCTTGTTCAGTTCCGCCTCCAGATACCGGCGCAATATCGGCAGTTGCACGCCCAGTTTCTGCAACACGCTGGGCACAATGCTCTCGGTCTGGTCGATGAGTGCCAGTAAGAGATGCTCGGCGTCGATGTTCTGATGATTTCGGCGCTCAGCGATGCTCTGTGCGTTCTGTACCGCCTCCTGAGCGCGGATGGTCAGTTTATCCAATCGCATGGTCTTCCCTCCTGCGTTCTGCTCTCAATCCGGTTTCGCTTTCATTATACCACTTGATAGAAATATTATCAAGTGTTTTGCGCATTAGTATCGTAACATTGTCGAGTGACGGACACCAGCGCCCGCCGGTAACGGTGAGAGATGGGCACTTGCCAAAACCATCCGTTACCGCTATACTGTAGATTAGCCTTTTGGGGAAGGATTGCGCAGCAGTGGACCTGCAGACGTTCAAAGAACTGGTTTATCAGGAGTTTGGCACCCATCTGGAGCACGCCACACCTGCCAACGTGCGCGAGTTTCTGGACAGGCTCCAGATGCAGGAGGTTGCCAAACGCCTGCCGGGGGAGCGGTTCGAAATCAACGAAACCGGAACAACCTACGAGGAGATTATCAAGGACTTTTTCGCGCGCGTGCTGGAGATGCCTCGCGACGATGCCATCATTCTGCTCTGGACGCTGGCGATAGACCTGGCGTTTGCAGCGGTAGAGCATCAGTACGCCGAGTACTTTGCCTCCCTTTTCAAGGAGCTGGATCAATCCTGAAGAGTAAGTGACACAGGGAACCCGTCTTCCACGACGGCAGTCAGTCCAGCGACAGCAGACCGCTGAGCGGCTGTTGCGCAACGCGTCAATAGAGCAGCGTAGCGAACCGCGGTTAAAATCGCCTCTGCGCGTCAGCGCAGTGAGTCAAAGACTCCCTCAGCATGGGAAGCCGTGCATAAGAGGAATGACAGACGTACTGTTTTGGCATACCTCTTGCACTGCTTGGATGGCGCAGGGTACACTGGATGCGTGAAAAACACCGTGTGTTCGCAATTAAGATGTTGGGGAGCAACTGGATGGAACCGCTGGTAACTCTGCCGCTGTTTCCGCTGCATGCTGTCCTGTTTCCCGGGATGCCTTTGCCTCTGCATGTCTTTGAAGAGCGCTACCGCCAGATGATGCAGATGGTTCTGGAGCAGGATAGGCAGTTCGGGGTGGTGCTTATTCGAGAGGGCAAGGAAGTAGGAGGACCGGCTATCCCGTACCGGTGGGGTACCGTTTCACAGGTCACCGCCCTTCAGAACCTGCCCGATGGTACGATGAAACTGTGGACTATCGGCGAACAGCGCTTCCGGATTGTGGACGTTATCCAGCATGAGCCGTTCATGGTCGCCAAAGTGATGCTTCTGCCCGATGTGTGTGACGGGTGTCAGCATCGGGTTCTGCCCCTTGTGCATCGCGCGACCGACAAACTCGAGCAGTATATGCGCCTGCTGTTCAGCCCCGAGAGCGGTAAGCACTTCGTGATCGAACTCCCCAACAATCCTCGTCTGCTGGCGAACACCATTGGAGCCATCCTTCAGGTTCCCCTGATACAGAAACAGAAGCTTCTGGAGATCGACGACGTCGTTCAGAGGCTGGAGGCTGCCTTGATACTGCTGGAGGGCGAGATTGAACGGCTGTTGCTCAAAGCCGCAGAACAGCCCGTCGTCAAGGCGGCTCATCTGCTGCGTCCTGAGGAAAAGGTGATCTCGCGCAACTAACCGACCGTCGGAGGTATCCCCATGCTCACAGTCGCGCTCATCCCTGGCGATGGCATCGGACCCGAGGTGGTTGATGCTGCGGTGAAAGTGGTGGAAGCCACTGGTGTGTCGGTGCAATGGGAGCGGTTCGAGGCAGGCAACGAGGTGATGAACAAGTACGGCACGCCTCTCCCAGATGACGTATTCAACTCGGTGCAGAAGAACCGTCTGGCGCTGAAGGGTCCGATCACCACTCCCATTGGCACAGGCTACAGCAGTCCCAACGTGATGTTGCGCAAGCGCCTGAACCTCTATGCCAACGTGCGCCCTGCCAGAAACCTGCCCGGTGTGAAGACGCGCTACGATAACGTGGACGTGGTGGTCATCCGCGAGAATAGCGAGGACCTCTACTCGGGGCTAGAGCACATCGTCGTGCCGGGTGTGGTGGAGAGCCTCAAGGTAATTACCGAGCGGGCAAGCCTGCGCATCGCACGGTTCGCCTTTGAGTATGCGGTGAAGCACCAGCGCAAGAAAGTGACGGCTGTGCACAAGGCGAATATCATGAAGCTCAGCGATGGGCTGTTTCTCGAGTGCTGTCGGCGGGTGGCGCGCGACTATCCGGAGACCGAGTACGAAGAGCTGATTGTGGACAACACCTGTATGCAGCTGGTCACGCGCCCAGAACGCTTTGACGTGATGGTGATGGAGAACCTGTACGGCGACATCATCTCCGACCTGTGCGCCGGGCTGGTAGGTGGCTTGGGACTGGCGCCCAGCGCGAATGTGGGTGAAGACGGCATCGCGGTGTACGAGGCGGTGCATGGCTCCGCGCCCGACATCGCTGGCAGGAACCTCGCGAACCCGATTGCCCTCATCCTGTGCGCTGCCATGATGCTGGACGATAGCGGACAAACGGCTGCTGCCGAGCGCATCCGTCAGGGCGTCTACCGCGTGCTGAGCGAAGGGAAGGTGCTCACCCGTGACCTGGGCGGAGACGCCACCACCACCCAGATTACCGACGCCATCATCGCCGCGATGGGGTAGGGCGCTTCGCTGTCTGTTGCAGTATCCAGTCGCCGATCGTTTTCAGCACCGCTGGCGCGAGGGTCTCCTCGATGCGGGCGTACTCCGCCGGTAAACCGGTCTGGCAGTGCTGGAACAGATGGTTGAGGTCCGGGAAAACCTTCAATGTGACCTGCTGATTGCCCCCTGCTTTGAG
>CAKZNX010000303.1 GCA_937132045.1 uncultured bacterium | reverse complement strand
ACGATGCGGTACTCTATGGTAGCCAGCTTGGCGGCTTCCTCCTCGCCGTGCAGGATGTGGAAGAGAGGCTTCACATGGCGCTCGAGCATGGAGTCCTCGGGCATCTCGCGCTCTGCCTCACGCGGTTCCAGCCCCAGCCAGACGCGCCCTTCTTCATCGCGGTAGATGATGAAGCCTGCCTCTACCACTGCCTCTTCCTGAATGTTGCTCTGCGAGAGCAGTTGATGGCAGCGCTCACCCTGCACCAGCCACATGTGCGTGTGGCGCGGCAAGCCGATCTCGCTGTACTCGTGATCGGCGTACACTTCGCCCATCACGCGCTCCAGCTTTATACCCCCCTTTATCGCGGAAGCGACCACAGAGGTGGGAACTGCGCAGAAATTGCGGTGTAGCCAGTCAGCGTACGTTCTTAACATGTTGGAACCCTCCTCTCCATGCGAACGCCCGCTGCGTGATGCACCTGCATGCCACATCAGAGCTGATAGAGACGATTCGTTGTCTGAGTTACTGCCTTCACGCGGCGTCTCCGATTATCGCGCCAATTATAACATGCAAGCAACAATCTGTCAAAGGATAAGGAAGACTTCTGCTTTCGGGCGACTTGTGCTACACTATGCGTACCTGACGTATAGGGGGACGAATGCGATGGCGCGGTCGCTGGAAGAGTTTTTGGACGCTGTATTTCTGGATATAGAAACCACTGGCATTGACCCACGCTATAGTGAGCTCACCCTTATCGCCCTCTACGAGCAGGATGTGGAAAAACGCGCGCGGTTGTATGTGAACGACCTCCACGACGCGGCGGAAACGCTCCGTCGTCTGGAGCACAGGGCAGAACAACTGGGCTTCGACCGGCTTACCGTATGTCCGCTCGGAAAGTTCCCGGAACATGCACCTTTTCTGTCTCGTATTGTCACGTATAATGGCATCCAGTTTGACCTTCCCTTCCTTGCTTATCACCTGCCAGGCGTACGCGATGCCATGCGCGAGTGGGAGCATCTGGATATCTACGTGCATGTGGCGATGCCCCTGCGTGACCGGCGTCTCCTGCGCACGCCGAACCTGAAACTTAAAACCCTCTTCGGCTACCTGCAGGTGCCGCGACACCCCAGTGTGAACCAGATGCGCGGAGAGGATGCCGTGCGCCTGTGGAACCACTGGAAACACCTGTACGACTCGGAGGCTCTGACCAGCCTGTGCGTATACGCGCTGGAGGATGTGCGATGTACGCGCCTGTTGCTGGAGCGACTGATCGCCGTTCAGCGCGGCGATGTCTTCATGGACGGGTATTGACCTGCAGGGTCAACACCGCCGTTTGCTCCGGCGCCAGCGCAAGGGTCACCTGCAGGTTCTCGCCATCTACCGTCCAGCCGACCTTTTGCCCGTGCGCCAGCTCGGTGACCTGCCTCACATCGCTCGCACGGAAGCCCAGCGGTCTGCAGGCGATGCGCAGACGCACCTCGCGCTCGGCACTTTCGGGGTTGAACAGGGTGAACAGGTTTTTGCCGTACCGCTCCACCCAGCACCCCTGCGCGGTGGCGTGGGTGATAGGTTGCCAGCCAGCCTCCGCAACACGCCGAATCAGCGGAATATACTTTTTGAACAGTGCTCGGTCGCGGTTGTACCAGTTCGGGTTGTGCCAGTACGGGTTGTCGGCGGCGTTATGGCTGAACATGCTGGGGTAAATGCCCCAGAACAGACAGCGCTGGAAGTACCGCTCCACGTGACCGCCGAAGCTCTCGTAATCGGTGTTCATCAGCAGCAGGTAGGGCTTCTGGTAGTTCATGCTGCGCCAGACATCCATTTGCGCGGGCGAGACGGGACGCCAGGCTCCATTCTGCCACCAGTTGGTTTCGGTGCCTGATACGTCGATCTGCGCCATCAGGAAGGGAAACCGCCAGCCGACGGAGTTGGCGAACAGCCACCTTCCTCGTTTGCGCATCTCGCCCGCAAGGTGGCGCGTGTATTCCCACGTGCTGAAAATCTGCAGGATCGCGGGTCGCAGGGAACCGGTGTCGAACACCAGTGGCACGTCCACCGTCGCGAAGTGCTCCTCGCGGAAGTTCAGCATCTCACCGCCCATCTCCAGCGAATCCAGATACTCGCCATCCAGTCCGGTCGGGGGCTGCTGTGCGTAGGCGCGCTGTGCATGGTCAGGTGGGAAGTTCAGGGTGGCTTTGGATGGCTCGTCGGCAGTGGAGGGCAGGTCGGGATCGGGATTGAGCAGGAACATGGCGCCGTCGTTCCACGGCGCAACGGTGATGTAGCGGTACAGCTTGCCACTGCTGTCGGTAATGATACCGCACTTCAGCGTTGCCCTCGCCTGCGACTTCTGCCACGCGTCGCCAATCTTGCCTTCTGCGTATTGCCGCAGGCAATCATCGGCGCCGGGGTCGGTGCGGGGGAAATCTTTGGGCATGGGCATCCAGTAGCTCATCGGCTCGGTGTACCGGAAGCTCAGGATTCCCAGCTGGTCGTCTTCCGCCACGCTGTTATCGCCCTCGTGGAAGACGATACCGAAATCCTGCACGTTCTGAACCGTATGAGGGGCGGTAAACGGCATCCAGATCCCCTGTGAGGGCACACGGTTTCGGAACCAGTCCGGAAAGCTGTCCACGTATTGTTGCAGCGCCGAGCGGAATCCCCAACCCGGGTCTGCTGCCCACAGCAGAAGATGCACCTGCACCTGATGGGGGAATTTGCGGGTCTTGCCGCTGAGGACACAATCGTATGCAGCGCCCGCCCAGCCCCAGAGTGGGTTGGCGAACAGGCGCACGAGGCGCGGCGCGTCCATCCGCCAGCCCCATGCCAGTGCCCAGTTTTCCCCCGTCAGACAAGCCAGCGGGTACAGGCTCATCATGCCGTTCGCGCCGGCATTCACCCGGATGAGGTTTGCCTTTTCGCCTTCACTGGCTGGCGCAGATTCGCGGATGTCGTTGTGCCATATCGCAGAACGCATAGCCACCGGAACCGCCCAGATGAGACTGACCGCGCGATCGGGCGTTCCCGCTGGCGTGCGCAGGGTAGCCGTCGCCTGCAACAGGTCGCCTGCCTGTTCGTAGCGCACCTCGAGCGAGATGCCCTTTGCTTCGCCGCGCCATACCGGTGGCTTCATGCTGCTCCAGCTGCCCTTGAACGGGGTGAGGACATCAGGCTCTCGCATGTCGCGCAGAAACCAGCCGCCCGGCAAGTCGCCGGCGGGCACAGGTTTGCCCTGAGCAACAATCCGGCTAACCAGCCCCGCGTCGTCAAACTGCACCTGCAGCCTGTTCGCGTCGCCGCACTGAACGCGGCTGCTGCCGGCGCGCACCACCGGCTTCTGCGTCGCCTGCATGTCCAGCACCTGCATTCCCTCCAGAACCTCCATCTGCACATCGTCGAACCATACGGTACCGGCGTGATTGCGCAGCAGCAGGTTCACGTACACTCGCGCTACCGGCTTGCGGGGTATCACCAGCACCTCGCGGCGTTCCCAATCGTGTGTACCGGTGCTGAAGGGCGCAATCAGCCCCCATTCTGGCGTGCCATCGGTATAGTAGAGGTCCAGATATAACGAGTAGCCGCTATCCGCACTGCCCGACACGTCCTGCGCCCGGCTCCATGCGCTAACGCGGAATGGCACCGGTTTCGTCTGGTTGAGTTCCACCACGTGCAGCACGCCGGTACGCAGTTCGGCGGTAGGGTTGTGAAGGCGAATGCTCTGGGAGCCGGTGCGCCTGACCTCCACATCCCAGTTGAAAGTGCCCTCGGCGGCATTCCAGGTCTGTAGAAGGCGCTTCTGCCCGGAGACCGGCGACAAACACAGAGCCAGCAGTGCAATACTCCACCACTTCATGCCATCCCTCCGGTGGTGCAGGCTGTCAAGCGTAGATTCGCGCTTTGCTCAGGGTGTCCTTCTGCGTTTCAGGCGACTAAAGCGGGGTCTCTTTGGCTGGTTCCGAGCCAGCGCAGGAGGGTCGCTCGCAGGTCGCTCTCTTTGAAGGGTTTGGCGAGGTAATCGTCCATACCTGCCTGCAGGCATCGCTCGCGGTCGCCAGCGAGGGCATCAGCGGTCACAGCGATAATGACCTGATGCTGCCCCGAGCCGTCTTCCTGCTGCCGGATGATGCGTGTTGCCTCGTAGCCGTCCATGCGGGGCATGTGCACGTCCATAAACACCACATCGTAGTCGTTGACGGCTACTTTCTGCACGGCGGTGGTACCGTCCCCGGCGACATCCACCGCACACCCCAGCCGCTCCAGCATCCGCACGGCAACCTTGCGGTTCACTTCGTTGTCCTCCACCAGCAGCACGCGAATGCCCACAGGTAGATCACCGTTGCCGTCATGTGGCTGTGCGGACTCGACCGATTGGCTCGCGGGTTGTGCAACGGGCAGGGGCAGCTCTACCCAGAACTCACTTCCCTTGTCCACTTCGCTCTGCACGTCAATCTGTCCACCCATCAGCTCGGTCAGGCGTTTGCAGATAGTCAAGCCCAGCCCGGTTCCACCGTACTGGCGCGTGGTGGAGCTGTCCGCCTGCGTGAAGGCGTCGAAAATGGCGTTGAGACGTTCGGCGGGGATGCCGATGCCGGTATCGCGCACCGCAAGGCGAACCCGGGCGATGTGTCCCTCGAAGCGAAGGGTGGAGGCGTGCACCACTACCTCTCCCTGCTCGGTGAATTTGATAGCGTTGTTCACCAGATTCGCCAGAATCTGTCGCAGGCGCATCGGGTCAGCCATCACCATCGCAGGCAGGTCTTCCGCTATCTCTGAACGAAGCACGAGGTCCTTTTGCCGCGCGCGCCCTGCGAACAGCTTGACGATGTCTTCTGCCACCTCGCTCAGGTCAGTGGGCACCTGCTCGAGCGCCATCTTGCCGGACTCGATCTTTGCGATGTCCAGAATGTCGCTGAGAATCGACAGCAGGAGGTCTGCACTGGAGCGCAGCGTTTTGGTGTAGTCTCGCTGTTCCTCGTTCAACGGCGTGCTCATCAGCAGTTCCGTCATACCAATGATGCCGTTCATGGGCGTTCGTATCTCATGGCTCATGTTCGCGAGGAAGTCGGATTTGGCATGGCTGGCAGCTTCGGCAGCGACCGCCAGCTCCTGCGCGCGCAGTAGAGCGCTTTCCAGTTCGGTGTTCGCTCGCGCCAGTTCAGCCTGAGCCTGCTTCCACTCGGTGATGTCACGGACAACTGTCAAAACTTGATTATTCCGGTGCGGTGCGATGCGCGCCTCAAAAGACTGTCGCCCACGTAACGGGTGCTCCAGCTCGTATTGAAAGGAAACAGTCCGACTGCCGCTCAGGCATTGTCTGATCGCACGCATGGTTTGGCGCGCGACCTCAGTGGGCAAGACTTCAAACACCTTCTTACCCAAAAAGTGTTCTGGCTTCATCAGAAGTGCTTCGTCATCTGGGGCGTAGTGCTCAAGGAAGCGTCCCTCGCTGTCCAGAACGAAAACCATATCCGGCAGCGCTTCCAGGATACCGCTGAGCCTCGCTGTCTGCTCCTCCAGCTTCTGCATGATTTCGCGGCGCATCAGCATACCGCCGGTAATCTCAGCCGCCATGTGGAGGAAGCGCAGGTCATGTGGTGTGTTGACGTGGTCTGGCTCAAAGTTCACGAAGCTCATGAAACCGACAAGCTTGCCGTCCGCTCGCACCGGCAGGGCTATCAGTCGCTCTACCCCGGTCGCCACCATCATCTGCTTAAGAAGTTCCGCCTCTTTCGCGTGCAGATGGGATACCTCCAGAATAAGCGGCTTGCCTGACTGCACCAGCTCCAGCCCCCACTGTATCTTCTCTACGGGCAGGATGTCGATGAGGTTGCGCCGAGCGGAGTCGTCGCGAAACCACCGGTGTGTGGCAATGTAGGCGTCGCCAGCGCCGTTAAGCAGGTACAGGCTTGCCCTGATGGCACCACAAATTCGTCCTATTTCGCTCAGGCACCACTCTACAGCAGCATCAAAATTGGGGTTGTGGATGTAGTTCGACGCGATTGCGGCAAGGGTATTCTCAATATGAAGACGTGTCTGCATCTGCATCTCGGCGTGTTTCAGGTCGGTGATGTCGTAGGAGATGCCTGTAACACCACACACGCTTCCGTCCGGCTCATATTCGGGCAGAAAGTAACACTCGTAATACAATCCACCTATCTGTAACGGGCGTACCACGCTTTCGCCTCGCAGGGCGCGCTGGATGGCATCCACTATCTCAGGGTAATCTCTATAAAGCTCCTGCGCGTGCTGTCCGACCACCTCGCCAGGCGACAGCCCGAGCCGAGCCAGCCCCTTGCCTTCAGAGTACGTGAACCGCCCTGTAGCATCCAGCGCATAGACCACGATTGGCAGGTTCTCCGAAAGAACCTGAACGTGGAGACGAGTGGATTGCGCCGTCGCCGAGATTCGGTGCACCTGCCGGCATTTCCTGATAAGCGCGGCTACGGCAACGCCGAGCAGACTGGAGAAGGTGAAGTGGAGAAGCAGGTGAGGCAGGTTCAGCAGATGAATGTGCATCAGCACCAGCATTGCCCACGTCACGCACGCCACAGATACTCCGGCTATCCATGCGCCTGCCGGATGTCGGCACAGTCCTTTCATCCTCATAAACCCTCTTTCCTCACTAGGTTGTTCCACAAAACAGCGCGGTTCAGGAGACGTTCTGACGATGTACCATAAGGAAACGGCGTATATGAGAGAGAATGGTATTGCGAAAGGCTCAAGGACGAAAGGGGGTAGCAGATGAGTCGCATTATGGTCGGCGCATTGTTGCTGGTCTTCGCTCCAATGGTTGCGGCACAACCCACCGCAGTGGAAGCGCTGGCGCAGTCGCCCACGCAGATTAACGTGTACTGGCTTCCACCCGCGCAGGGTGAGGTGCAGGGCTACCGTGTCGTGCGGGATGGGCAGACCGTTGCCACACTGCCTGCAGACGCCCGCCAGTTCGTGGACGAACCATTGATGCCTGCTCAGACCTACCGCTACAGGGTGGTGGCGCAGATGGCAGATGGCATGCTCCAACCATCGGCGGAAGTGACCGAGCGTACCTTCCGCGAACTACCCGAGCGCATCCACTATCCGCTGGTGGTGGTTGGCGGAGGGGCATCGGGCGTTGGGGCAGCGGTGACGGCGGCGCGAGAAGGCATTACGGTGGCTCTGCTGGAACAGACCAACCGCCTGGGCGGGATGATCAGCAACGGCGTGAGCCTGACCGACATGCGCAACCCTGCCCGCTCGAATGGACTGTTCGAGGAGTTTCGCCGTGCTGTTCAGGCGTACTACGGCACCGGCAACGGCATGGCGTATGAGCCGCGAGTCGCCAATGCGCTCATCAAGGGGATAGTAGCGCAGCATCCGAACATCCATGTGTACTTCCGGGTAAGACCGGTGGATGTGGTGCGGGAGGCAGGTCGCGTGCGCGCGGTGGTCGTTCAGGACCGCCTGACGGGGCGGAAAGCGACGTTTGAAGGCGACATTTTCATTGACGCTACTCACGAAGGCGACGTTGCCGCATGGGGCGGTGCTCCTTTCCGAGTCGGAAGGGAACCGCGATCGCCGGAGGAGCCGCACGCCGGGCACATCTTCTATGACCGGGCGAACGATCGCATCCTGCACGGAAGCACCGGCAAGGGCGATAAGCGCATTCCCTCTTACGCCGTCCTGCTGGCAGTAAAAGACCACGGACCGGGCGCGGATAAGACCATTGCTCAACCGCCCTTCTACGATAAAGAGAACTATACGCGCACTCCCCCGTGGGAACGCACGTGGGCATACATGTATGGGCGTTTTCCCGGCGGCAAGTTCGAGATCAACCAGCATCCACAGGGCAGCAACCTGCCGGGTATCAACTACGACTATCCCTCAGCGAGCTGGAAGCGACGCGATGAGATTGCCGAGCGCTACAAGTGGCACGCTCTGGGGTATCTCTATTACATTCAGACCGAACTCGGGCTGAAGAATATCGGGCTGGCGGAGGATGAATACCGTGACAACGGCAATGTGCCGCCACAGCTGTATGTGCGCGAGGCACGCCGTATCATGGGTCACGTGCTGATGAACCAGAGCGACGTCTGGAAGGCGCGCGAACGCCTGCGCCACGATTCCATCAGCATCGGAGACTACCCGATGGACTCGCACGCCACCCAACCCAAGACCGACTGGGACTCGCCGGACATGGGCGAAGGAGAGTTCTGGCTTGTGGCTTACACGCCCTGGTATCAGGTGCCTTTCGGCATCCTGTTGCCCCAACGGTTGCGCAACGTGCTGGTGTCGACGGCGGTATCCGCGACCCACGTGGCGTATGGCACGCTGCGCATGGAACCGGTGAGAATGACTATGGGGCAGGCTGCTGGCGCAGCGGCGGCACTGGCTCTGCAGTACGAGGTGGAACCGAGGCGCATCCCGTCTCGTATGGTGCAGGAGGTGCTCCTGCGTTATGGCGTGTATCTCTACTGGTTTCCCGACGTCACGCGCGAGACGCGCGGCTTTCGTGCCATCCAGTATCTGGCGGCGCGCGGGTACTTCCCCGAGGAGCGATTCGAGCCGGACAAAATGCTCACGCGCGGCGACGCTGCACGCTGGATGTGGAAGCGGCTTCAACAGGGCGGACTGAACACCCGCTACGCCAGACCTGCCGTGCCGTATACTGACCTGCCCGAAGACCACCCTGCTCGACAGGCGGTGGAGGGGCTTATCGCAGCAGGTATTATCAAGCCAGATGACACGCAGTTCCGCCCCGATCTGCCGGTGTCACGCGGGCTTTTCGCGCAGTGGCTGGTGGGCGTGATGACCCGTCTGGGGCAGTGGACCGTGGTGACGCCGCAGACCGCGCCGTATCTGGATGTGCCGCAGGACTCGCCGTTTGCCCCTGCGGTCGCCACTCTGCGCGCGCGCCATATCACCTCCCTGCTGTGGGATGGCACCGATGCTCTGCACGAGGAGGGAATTCGCTACTTCCCAGAGGGTCCCATCACCCGCGCCGACGCCGCGCGAACCCTTTACCTGACCGTGCGCGACACCATCTGGCGGTCGGAAGATGCCGACTACCTGCGGTGAATCCAGCAGCTGCTCTTGCGTAGTCGAATAGATAGAGGCACAGTGTGAGGTGATGAGATGCGACGAACAATCATGTATGTGGTGGTGGTTCTGGTGGTTGGGTTGGTGATTTATGCGTTCCAACCTGCAAAGCCTGTCGGTGAGGGAGACGAGGCTCCCAACGTCACGCTCAACCTGCTCGACGGGGAGACGAAAGCGCTCGAGGACTACAAAGGCAAGGTGGTGGTGCTGGACTTCTGGGCGACCTGGTGCGCACCCTGTCGCTTCACCATGCCCAAAATGGTCGAGTTCCACCGCCGACACCGCAATGACGACGTGGTGGTCATCGGCGTGGCGGTAGACGTCACCAGCAGAGACGAGGTGGAAGCTTTCGTCCAGGAGATGGGTGTAGACTACCCGATTGCTGTGGACAGCGGCGCACTGGCGAAAGCTGCCTACGAGATCAAGAATCTTCCCACGATGTTCGTCGTGGACAAGCAGGGACGGATCGTCCTGCGAATGGAGGGCTACGACCCCCAGAACACGGAGCGACTTCTGGAAGAGACGGTACAGCGCGCGAAATCGTGATGTTGAAGAGGGGCAGCAAGCGGGCTGCCCCTCCATCGCAACCCGCTAAAGATTACCCCACCCGCACCAGCCGGATTCGGTTCGGGTCATTGGTGCCGACTCCCATCTGGGAGGCAGTCTGCAGGTACTTCACCGGTCGCCCGACCTGTGCCAGTGGCGGCAGTCCCAGCTCCTTTCGGCGTGCCTCGATGATCTGCCAGCCCACCGTGTCGATGGCAACAGGATCGGTGGCGGCGAGTATCGCTCTGTAGTTCCAAGCGTAATCACCGCGCAAGCCCGGTCCACCCTCCGCGATGGGACGGATGGCGTCGCAGATAATCAAGCGCGTCTTGTTGCGGATGACGGGAAGGGCGTTCAGGTCTGCCAGGTAGGGGTCACAGTTGTTGCCGTGATGCGCGCCTGGGTTGTCGAACGAGCCGTAGTGATTCTTGCAGGCGTTGGTGATCCCGGCGATACCATGGTCCTTCAGGATCGGCGCGTTCACCAGTGCGGTGATGCGCTCGGTGAGGATTTTGCTCAGGCGTCCGTTGAACGAGCCGTTGCGCGTGGGTGCTGGCTCGTATTCACCGTTGGTTCCATAGCACTTCACGCCGGGTCCGTCGCGGTTGATGGTGTAGCCGGACTTAGCAAGGTCGCCGTCGCTGCGGTCCCAGATGATGATGTTCTCGGGCCTCACTCCTGCCAGTTTCAGCCCTTCCACAATTGCCATCACCACTTCCGGATGCGTGGAGGCTCCCCGTCCGAACAGACAGTTCACCTTGATGCCCACCACATCCTCGTGGGTGAAATACTTCCGCCACGCCGCGCGGTCGTTCGCCTCCCCGCTCAGTCGGCGCACGGCATCAAAGACCATCTTCTGCACCACGTCCTGCCTGATGCGCTGCCCCTCGCTGTGTACACTGGGGTTTTTCACCTCTACCACGGTGCTCTGCGCGTTTTTCTTTTCCTGCAGCAGCATGGCGAACACGGCGGCGGGGGTGTACATTCCAGCTCCACCCATCATCAGCTCTTTCAGGAACTCTCTACGTGATGGCATTGACCGTCACTCCTTTTTCTCGAGATGTCGTTCATAGAACCGTTTCTGTGCTTCGCGTGAGAGATGACGAAGGTCGCCCAGCGTGGTTACCCGTATCGCTGCGATCGGTTGCACCGGGCACTTCGCCTCGCATTCCCCGCAACCGGTGCACAGGTAGTCGTTGACGAACGGGCGGCGCAACCCGTCCACCACTTTCCAGTACAGCGCCCGGTACGAACAGTGCTCGTCGCATACCAGACACTTCTTGTCCTGCGCCCACACGATGCAGGTGCTTCTGTCTATATACGCCCTTCCGATGAAAAGGTACTTCTTTTCGCTGGCGGTGAAGGGCTGGATGGCATCGGTCGGGCATACCTGCCCGCAGGCGGTGCAGTGCTGGCTGCAGTGCCCGATGCGCGAAACCAGAATAGGCGTCCAGAAGCCCTCGATGCCCGC
>CAKZNX010000302.1 GCA_937132045.1 uncultured bacterium | reverse complement strand
GTCGCTTCGCTCCTCGCAATGACACGGGAGGCAAGGTGTCATTGCGAGCCTGCCTTCAGGCAGGCGAAGCAATCCCCCTCGGGCTATCGGTCAACGAGGGAGATTGCTTCGTCGCTTCGCTCCTCGCAATGACACGGGAGGCAAGGTGTCATTGCGAGCCTGCCTTCAGGCAGGCGAAGCAATCCCCCTCGGGCTATCGGTCAACGAGGGAGATTGCTTCGTCGCTTCGCTCCTCGCAATGACACGGGGTGCGGATGGGGGTTGCTTCGTCGCTTCGCTCCTCGCAATGACACGGGAGGTCGATGGGCATAGCTTCGTCACTTCGCTCCTCGCAAGGACACGGGAGCGTAACTTGACTTTGACCAGCAACAGCTGATATTCTTTCCACTGATTACGGAACGCACGAGGTGGTGTAGGGAGAGAGGATGTTACTGCTAGGCACGCAACGTATTAACGCACGGGGACATCTGGAGATTGGCGGATGCGATTCAGTGGAGCTGGCGGAGAAGTTCGGCACGCCGCTTTATGTGCTGGATGAAGCCACATTTCGGCAGAACATGCGCGAGTACCGTCGCGCCTTCGAGAAACGCTACCCTCGCAACGAAATCGCCTATGCCAGCAAGGCGCTGTTGTGTATGGCGGTGGCGCGCATCGTCATGCAGGAAGGCTACGACATGGACGTTGCCTCCGCGGGCGAGCTCTACACCGCACTGAAAGCAGGTTTTCCTCCGCAGAAGCTGGTGTTCCACGGCAACAACAAGTCGCTGGATGAGCTGCGAATGGCTGTGGAGCACAACGTGGGGCGCATCGTGGTGGACAACCTGCTGGAACTGGAGATGCTGGAGCGAGTGGCAGCCGAGGCGGGCAAAGAGGTTACCGTGCTCATCCGTGTGACGCCGGGAATCGACCCGCATACGCACCGCTTTATCCGCACCGGACAGGCGGACACCAAGTTCGGCTTGAATATCCGCAACGGATACGCGCTGGAAGGCATGCGTCGCGCACTGGCGTCGCCCCACCTGCGGGTGAAGGGCATTCACTGTCATGTGGGGTCGCAGTTGCTGGAGACGGAGGCTCAGGAGCGCGCGGTCAAGATAATGGTGGACTTCATGCACACCCTGCGTCGGCACCTCGACTACACGGTAGAGGAGCTGAACATCGGCGGGGGGTTGGGCATCCGCTACATCGAGAGCCACCAGCCACCGAGCTTCGACGAGTACGCTGAGCGCATCGTCAGCGTGCTGACTGCTCAGCTCGACCGGCGCAACCTGCCATATCCCACCCTCCTGCAGGAGCCGGGGCGTGCGCTGGTCGGTGAGGCAGGGGTGACGCTGTACACCATCGGCGCCATCAAGCAGGTGCCCATCCATCAACCACCGGGCACACGCACCTACGTGGCGGTCGACGGCGGAATGTCCGACAATCCGCGTCCTCAACTTTACGATGCGGTTTATACCGCTCTGGTGGCGAACAAGGCAAACGAGCGGGCAAACGCCGTGGTTACCATTGCGGGCAAGCACTGCGAGACGGATATCCTGATTCGCAACGTCGCCATCGCTCAGCCGGAGCCGGGCGACATTCTGGCGGTGCCGTCCACAGGCGCCTACAACTACGCCATGAGCAGTAACTACAACCGTTTCCCGCGCCCGGCAATGGTGCTGGTGAACGAGGGGCGGGCAGAGGTTATCGTCGAGCGCGAAACGCTGGATGACCTGCTGGCGCACGACCGCGTGCCGGAGCGACTGCGTGCCGAGCAACCCTCGGCGGTGGTGTAGTCGGCACCGCATACCGATAATCGAAGGAGAATAGAAGCGAAAGGGGGCAATCGCGGTATTGTCCCCTCTGCTGGCTGAAGCACTTCGCAGCGACCTTCGGCTGCATGGGGAATGTATTAGCCCCGTGCGAGCGTATTCGAAAGCACAGAGAAAGAGCCATCCGCCGAAAAGGGCATAGGGGAGCTATGGGACCGATTGACTGGAACTTCGTCTTCATGCAGATACTGGCGTTCGTGCTGTGCATCACCGTGCACGAGTTCGCGCACGCCATCACCGCTTATCGTCTGGGCGACCCCACTCCCAAGCGTCAGGGGCGTGTGACGCTCAACCCGCTGGACCATCTCGACCCGCTGGGCACGCTGATGCTCATTCTGATGGCGGTGACGGGTGCGCGCGGTATCGGCTGGGGCAAGGCGGTGCAGGTCAACCCGGCGAATTTCGACCACCCTCGTCGCGACCTGATGCTGGTGGCGGCGGCAGGTCCTGTCTCGAATCTGCTCTTTGCCCTGCTGATTGCGGGCGCGATGCGCTTTCTGTCTCTCCCGATGACGCCCAGCCTCGCAGACTTTCTGGTACTGATGGTGTACATGAATATCGGCTTGATGTTCTTCAACCTCATCCCGATTGCGCCTCTGGATGGCTCGAAGATACTCGCGGGGTTACTGCCTGCGGATACTGCCTATCGCTACGAGCTGGCGATGTTCCGCTTTGGTCCTATCCTGTTGCTGGCACTGGTGTTCATCGTGCCAGGCGTGCTGAGTGTGCTGGTGGGCATGCCGACCTTCATGGTGGTTTCGCGTCTTCTCGGCACATTCTGAGAGGCTTTTCAGGGCAAGGTCTGTCCTTCAAACGAAGCAATCCCCCACGGCTGACGGGACGCGGAGGGGATTGCTTCGTCGCTTCGCTCCTCGCAATGACACGG
>CAKZNX010000301.1 GCA_937132045.1 uncultured bacterium | reverse complement strand
AGGGGATTGCTTCGCCTGCCGGAAGGCAGGCTCGCAATGACACCGAACCAGTGTCATTTCAAGAAGCAACGAAGCAATTCCCGCCATGTCGAACCGCCAGAGAACACCTTGACACCATCCGGTGCTTGCTGGTACATATACCTGCGTGCCTGAAGATGCGGAGCAAGACCGATGAGCGAACAGAACCTCCCAACTCACTGCGGCTTCGTAGCCATCGTGGGCAAGCCCAACGTGGGCAAGTCCACACTGCTCAATGTCATGCTGGGGGTGAAGGTATCCGCCATCACCTCGCGCCCGCAGACGACCCGTCGCGGCGTGCGGGGCATCTACACTGAAGGCAACCGGCAGGCGGTGTTTGTGGACACGCCGGGCTGGCACCAGCCCAAAGACCGTCTCGGACAGTTCATGCGGGAGGAGATAGACACCGCGCTGGAAGACATTGATCTGGTGCTCTGGGTGGTAGACCTGCGCCACCCGCCGACCCCTGAAGACGAAGACATGGCAAGCCGATTACAGGATGTAGGTGTGCCGGTATGGATAGCAGGCAACAAACGCGACGTGGCGAAGTATCCCGAGCAGGCATTGCAGGCATACGCCGCGTTACTGCTCGGCGGGCAGAGGCAGATCACCCTTTCGGCGCTGAAAGACCCGAAGGCAGTGTATCGCCTGCGCGAGGAAATCCTGCTGGCGATGCCCGAAGCACCCTTTTTCTACCCGGTGGACATCCGCTCCGACCAGCCGCGCGAGTACTGGGCGGGGGAGATTGTGCGCGAGCAGGCGATGAGCCACCTGCGCGAGGAGATACCGTACAGCATCGCCGTGCGGGTAACCGACTGGCAGGAACGGGAAAACGGGGTACAGTACATCCGCGCGGAGCTGATTGTGGAACGAGAGGCGCACAAGTCCATCGTCATCGGGAAGGGTGGACAGATGCTCAAACAAATCGGGATAGAGGCACGCCAGCAGCTGGAACTGTTCCTTGGCAGCAAGGTGTATCTGGAGCTGGTGGTGAAAGTGATGCGGGACTGGCGCCGCGACCCGCGAGCGCTGAGGGAGCTTGGCTATGAGTAAGAAGGAAGCAGAGCAAACCGAAAAGGCGTTGATTATCGTGGAATCGCCCGCGAAGACCAAAACACTCAAAAACTTTCTGGGCGACGAGTTCCGCGTGGAAGCCTCGATGGGGCACGTGCGTGACCTTCCGGAGAAGGAGTTCGGCGTGCAGCTGGACAACGGCTTCACGCCCAGCTACGTCACCCTCCCCGATCGGCGCGACGTCCTGCAGAAGCTGAAAGAGGCTGCCGGCAAGGCATCGGAGGTCTACCTCGCCTCCGACCCCGACCGCGAGGGTGAAGCCATCGCCTGGCACCTCAGAGAAGCGCTGCACCTGCAGAACGCCCGCCGCATCGAGTTCAACGAAATCACCCGGCAGGCGGTTCAGCAGGCACTGCAGAACCCGCGCGACATCGACATGAACCGCGTCAACGCCCAGCAGGCGCGGCGCATCCTCGACCGCATCGTGGGCTACAAGCTCAGCCCCCTGCTGTGGAAGAAGGCGAACCGCAACACGCTCAGCGCGGGGCGGGTGCAGTCGGTGGCGGTGCGGCTGGTGGTGGAACGCGAACGCGAGATCGAAGCCTTCGTACCTGAAGAGCACTGGACCATCACCGCGCGCCTGACGCCCGACACCGAAGAGCACGCTTTCGACGCCACTCTGCGCCTGCGCGACGGCGAGAAACTGCAACTGCACAACGAGGCAGAGGCGAACGCCGTGCTGGAAGACCTGCAGGGCGCGCAGTATGCGGTGGAAAGAATCAAGCGCAGTGAGCGAAAGCGCAACCCATCGCCGCCGTTTATCACCAGCACCCTGCAACAGGAGGCGGCGCGCAAGCTGGGCTTCAGCGCCAAACGCACCATGCAGGTTGCTCAGCAGCTTTACGAGGGAGTGGAACTGGGTGAGCAGGGAGCCGTCGGTTTGATTACCTACATGCGCACCGACTCCACGCGCGTAGCAGACGAGGCGCAGGCGCAGGCTCGCCAGTTCATCGGCAAGGAGTTCGGTGAGCGTTACCTTCCCGAGAAGCCGCCTCAGTATCGCTCGCGCGGTCGGGCGCAGGACGCACACGAGGCGATCCGCCCCACATTGGTCACGCGCACCCCGGAATCGGTCAAAAAGCACCTCTCCCGCGAGCAGTACGAGCTCTACCGGCTGATATGGCAGAGGTTTGTCGCCAGCCAGATGGCATCGGCGGTGCTTGACGTGGTCACGGTGGACATTCGGGCGAAACAGTACACCTTCCGCGCTACCGGCTCCAGCGTGAAGTTCGACGGCTTCATGCGGGTCTATGTGGAAGGCAAGGACACCGCCGAGATCAGCGACGAGGAGCGCCCGCCCCTGCCCCCGATGGTGGAAGGGCAGATACTGAACCTGCTGGCACTGCTACCCGAACAGCACTTCACCGAACCGCCACCGCGATACACCGAAGCCACGCTGGTGAAGGCGCTGGAGGAGAAGGGCATCGGCAGACCCAGCACCTACGCTACGATCCTCTCCACCATCGTGGAGCGAGGTTACGTGGAGCTGAAGGACAAACGGTTTTACCCGACCCAGCTGGGCATCGCGGTCACCGACTATCTGGTGAAGCATTTCCCCGACATCATGGATGTGCAGTTCACCGCGGGTGTGGAACAGCAACTGGACGAGATCGAAGAGGGCAAGCAGGCGTGGACGGAGGTGCTTCGCGCCTTCTACCAGCCCTTTGCCCAGAGGCTGGCGGAGACTGAGAAGAGCCATGAGTGGGTGCGTATCGAGCCGAAAGAGACAGAGTATATATGCCCCACCTGCGGCGCGAAGATGCTGTTGCGCGAGGGACGCTACGGCAAATTCCTCGGTTGCTCGCGCTACCCGGAGTGCAAGACCATCGTGAAGGTTCAGCGCAACGGCGAACCCGCGCCCGCCGACCGCCCCACCGACGAGGTGTGCGAGAAGTGCGGCTCGCCGATGGTGATCCGCTGGGGCAAATACGGCGACTACCTCGCCTGCACCAACGACTCGTGCAAGGCGCGTCGCCCTCTGGAAAAGACGCTGGGGGTTACCTGCCCGGCGTGCAAACAGGGTCAGGTGGTGGAGAAACGTTCCCGCCGCGGCAAGATATTTTACGGCTGTAACCGCTACCCGGCGTGCGAGTTCGTGATGTGGGACAAGCCGGTTGGCAGGCTCTGCCCGAAGTGCGGCTATCCGCTGGTGGAGAAGCGCCGCGGAAGGAAAGTGACGGCTGTCGCCTGCTCCAGCAGTCAGTGCGATTACCGCGAAGAGACGCAACCCGACAGCCAGGCGCTGGCATCCTGACAAAGGAGAGGATGATGCGACAGCGAATCGTCTATCGGACGCGATTCGGATGGAGGAATCCTACGCACAGGCTTTATCCCTGTTACGTCAGGGACTGAACGATTCAAACGCCAGCTTCTACGATGGTCAATGGGAAGCCATCGACACTCTGGTCACCCGCCGCGGTCGTCTGCTGCTAGTACAGCGCACTGGCTGGGGCAAAAGCGTTGTCTACTTCATCGCGACGAAACTGCTGCGTCGTAAACACAGCGAACGTGGATTGTCACTGCTCATCTCGCCGCTGCTCTCGCTGATGCGAAACCAGCTGGAAATGGCGGGACGGCTGGGACTGAGGGCTGCAACCATCCACTCCGGCAACACCGAAGAGTGGTCGGCGGTAAAAGCGGCGCTTGCGAACGATAATGTCGACCTCCTGCTTGTCAGCCCCGAGCGCCTCGCCAATGTGGAGTTCCAGAGTAGCATCCTTCCGTCGATCGCCTCTCGCGTGTTGCTGTTCATCGTGGACGAGGCACACTGCATCTCCGACTGGGGACACGACTTTCGTCCCGATTATCGCCGCATCACGCGCGTCATCCAGTTGCTTCCGCGCAACGTGCCCCTGCTGGCAACCACCGCCACTGCCAACGACCGCGTGGTCGAGGACGTTCGCGGGCAGCTGGGAAGCGACGTGCAGGTCATGCGCGGCTCGCTGGCACGACGAACCCTGCAGCTGCAGAACGTAATCCTGCCTTCGCAGGCAGAGAGGCTCGCGTGGCTGGCGCAATACCTGCCGCAGCTTCCGGGCAGCGGTATCATCTATACCCTTACAGTTGCTGATGCGGAAAGGGTCGCACGCTGGCTTCAGCAACGCGGTCTCAACGTGCAGGCGTATCACGCCGACCTCGACAACGACATGCGTGAGGCGCTGGAAAAACAGCTCCTGAACAACGAGGTGAAGGCGCTGGTGGCAACAGTCGCCCTCGGCATGGGTTTCGATAAGCCCGACCTGGGTTTCGTGGTGCACTTTCAGCGCCCCGCTTCGGTCGTACACTACTACCAGCAGATCGGGCGTGCGGGGCGAGGTATCGACAACGCCGTCATTGTCCTGCTGGGTGGAGAGGAAGACGATGAGATTGCGGATTACTTCATTCGCACCGCTTTTCCACCTCAGCAATATACCGACATGGTGCTCAATGCGCTGCGAAGAGCGCCAAACGGTCTGTCGAGAACCGAGCTGCAACAAGCCATCAACCTGTCCAATACCCAGATAGACAAGGTACTGCGCCTGCTCGGCAGTGAGTCACCTTCGCCCATACTCCAGACCGGCAGCCGATACTACCTCGCACCCGTCAGCTACTCAGTGGATTGGCAGAGGGTAGAGAAACTTACCGCCCTGCGACGTGCAGAGCAGGAGGAGATGCGGCGGTACATGCAAAGTGAAACCTGCCTGATGGAGTTTCTTCAGAAGGCTCTGAACGACCCGTTTGCCGAACGCTGTGGGCGATGCGCACCCTGTCAGGGAAAACTGATCGTGCCGGCTCAAATCAGCCAGTCCGTCGTGCTGGAGGCGGTACGTTTCCTGCGTCATACCGACCTGATCCTGAAGCCCCGACAGCGCTGGCCCGCCAAAGACGGACTGCCTATTGCACAGGGAACGACGGTCATTCCCCCCAACCTGCGAGCAGAAGAGGGACGGGCGCTCAGCCAGTGGGGTGACGCCGGTTGGGGCGCGCTGGTGCGCGAAGGCAAATACCGAACCGGACGCTACAGCGACGAACTGGTCGATGGCGTTGTGCAGATGGTCGCACGCTGGAACCCGCAGCCGATGCCGAAATGGATAACCTGCGTGCCCTCTCTGCGCCATCCCGAACTGGTGCCCGACTTTGCCAGACGCCTTGCCGACCGCCTGAATCTGCGTTTTGTCCCCTGTGTGGCGAAAAAGAAGGAAAGCCGACCTCAAAAGGAGATGCAGAACAGCTTCCATCAGGTGCGCAATCTGGAGGACGTGTTCGAGGTACGCCCCTTCAACGGCATCGAGCAGCCTGTTTTTCTGGTGGATGATGTGGTAGACTCTGGGTGGACGCTGACCATTGTCGCCTACCTCCTGCGCAGGTCAGGAAGTGGGCTGGTGTTTCCTGTAGCACTGGCGAAGCAGGTACTGCGAGGTAGCGAGTAAATATGGATACCCTGACCCCCTTCACGCAGATAGCCTGTCTGCTGTGCGCACACATGCCCGGTCAGGATGTCGCGCCG
>CAKZNX010000300.1 GCA_937132045.1 uncultured bacterium | reverse complement strand
ACACACACCCGGTGCACGCGGCGACCGCGCATCTCCACCACCTGCATCTCGTAGGTGCCAAACGGGACGCGGTCGCCCACGCGGGGCAATGAGCTGAGCTTGCCCATCACATAACCCGCCACGGTCTCGAAGGCGGTATCTTCTTCCGAGACCTGCACGCCCAGCTGTTCGGATAGCACATCCAGCTCCACATTTGCCTCCACGAGGTATCGCCCCTCACCCAGCTTCTGGATGCGTGGCTGGGCAGGCTCGAACTCGTCGTAAATCTCGCCGACGATCTCCTCGATCACGTCCTCAATGGTCACCAGCCCGGAGGTGCCTCCGTACTCATCCACCACAATCGCCATGTGCATCTTCTGTCTCTGGAACTCGCGCAGGAGCTCGTCCAGCGGTTTGCTTTCTGGCACAACAAGACAGTCGCGGGCGATGTGTCGCAGGGAGTCGATGCCGTGCTGCCGAGCGCGGTAAAGGTCTTTCACGTGCACAATGCCAATGACCCTGTCGGGGTCACCGTCGCACAGGGGGAAGCGGGTGTATCCGTATTGTTCGGCAATACGCTGGTTCTCCTCCAGCGACCACGTGCTGGAGAGGTACACCATGTCCACCCGGGGCACCATCACGTCCTTCGCCCGCTTATCGCCGAGGGAGAAGGCACGTTCCATTAATTCGGCTTCGATGTCCCGCAGGGCGCCAGAACGCCGCGCGTAGGCGAGGAGAAGGCGCAGCTCTTCATGCGAGTACGCCTCGTCCGGTGAGGCGGGCGGAATGCGCAGCAGACGCAGAACCAGCGTCGAACACGACGTCATCAGCCAGGTGAGCGGAAGCAATAGGCGATGGAACAGCTGCAGCAGCGGGGCGGTCCACAGCACCGCCGGCTCCGTGCGGCGAATGGCGATGCTCTTGGGAACCATTTCGCCCAGCACCACATGCAGAAAGGTGATGGTGAGGTAACCCACAATAAACGCAGTAAAGTGCACGGTACGGGGCTGGGTAACCCCAAGCAGTGCCAGCACTGGAGTCAATTGTTTCGCTGCCCAGGGTTCTGCCACCCATCCCAGCCCGATGCTGGCGAGGGTGATGCCCACCTGCACCGTATTGAGGTAGTTGTCGATGTGCTGTTGAGCGTGTTTCGCCACGCGAGCGCGCCAGTCCTGACGCTGTACCAGCTCCTCCAGGCGCGTGGAGCGCATACGCACCAGCGCGAACTCCGCCACCACAAAGAAAGCGTTCAGCAAAATCAGCGCGACGACCAGCAGTGCCTCTGTAGATAACATCCTGTTGCACCCGCGAAGCCCCAGGCATTACGTGACGGCTCGACTACTCTTACTCCCATCGCTCGGCGAGTGTCGTTTCAACATGATAGATGTCTAATCCTGTGCGGACGCGCGGAACGCGCAGGCGGCATAGCCGACCACATGGCGCGTGTCGCCGCCGGGAACGTCGCCGGAAGTGTAGTGGCAAAGCACCTCGCCGCGCGTGATGCCCAGTTTGCGCATGGCGAAGAGCACGGTGGCGGTGGGTATCACCCCGCACATGCTGATGTCGTGGCGAAAAACGGTGTCGAGAAGACGTTCCCCGTCCACCTCTCGAACCGCCTGCAGAGCCATCTCGTCCATGCGGTAAGCCTCCTCGCGGGGCACATAGTGCATCAGGTCGGTGCTTGCCAGCAGGATACGAGGATGAGCGGGGTCCTGCAGAAGCGACGCCAGTGTTTCCGCCAGCTCGTGCAGCGCGCGCACGGTTTCGTCATCGTAGAACACTCTGCCAAACACGATGGGCACGATCTGTGCCGTGGGGGCGACCGTCTGCAGGAACGGCAGCTGCACCTCCAGCGAGTGCTCTGGCGCATGGGCGTTCGGGTCTTCGTGCACAAGGGGCGCCTGGCTCCTGATTGCTTCTGCCGTGGCGGTGTCAATGCACACCTCGCCCAGTGGTGTTCGGAACCAGCCCTGCGACATGATGGCAATAGGCGCGCCAATGGCACGGTGGTTGGGTCCCAGCAGGATGACCGTTTCGGGAATGCCGTCTTCGGCAAGGAGGGCAAAGGCATGGGCAGCGGCAGGTCCCGAGTAGCGATAGCCTGCATGGGGACACATCAGCCCGCGCAGGGTGTGCTTGCCGTCGCGTGCGGGGTCGGGAACGCGCCCCGGTCCCAGCGCTGCCTGAAAACTTTCCTGAATCTCCCGACGGAGCTCCTGAGGGTGGTCGGCGTAGAACATGCCGGCTACGGCAGGTGGGCGTGTCATGGCTCTCCCTCCTTCTGCCCGAGCAGTTTGTGGAGCTGCTCTAGAGGATTCCCGGACTGCGCTGGCGCTTCCTGCAGCTTCTCGACGTCTTCCATCAGGATGACGATGCTGTTCACCCCGTCCAGGTCCAGCCCTTTCACGTCCAGCACCAGCCAGCCCTTTTCCGACTGTCTGCCCTCATGCGAATGGATGATACGCATCCGACCCTTCGGAAAGTTCATGGTCACTCCTCCCTTCAGCGGCGAGTGTTCTCCAGTGCCCGCACCAGGTCGCCTTCCTTCACGCTTTCCGCATCCCGAGCGCGTTTGGTGAATCGCAGCTTTGCCCGTTCGTCCTGCACGTCCACCACCTTCGCAGTGCCCAGCGGTTGTGTGTCCGTCCACACGATGTCCCCGCGCGAGTTCCGTACGATGGATACGCGAAGCACCTCGAAGCTGTCGCCGATGCGCACGCCCTGAAACCGCCCCCGGTCGATGATGAACTCATCCGAGGACATCACGGCAATCACTTCCGCCTCGGAGGGGAAGTATATCGATATCTTCTTCGCAATGTCGTCCACTGCCTTGCGCGTGGCGCGACCGATCTGGCTCTCTGCCCATTCGCGGCTGCCGAAATCGACCCCCGCCAGCCAGTCGAACAGCTTCGCACCAACCAGCGTCAGGTCGTTGCGTGTCTCGCGTCCCTCTCCCGTTTCTGCCATCAGGATGCGCCCTGTTCGCACGTCAATCAATCGCACGTCCGCCTTGACCCGTGCGGTGCTTCGCTTCACCCGCACCCCTACCGAGAACTGCGCGATGACGCCTCCCAGCTGGCTTTCATCGCGGATGCCGAACTCGGTGATACGCCCGCCAAGGATGTAGTCCACGCCCACGATTTTGCCAATCTCCACGGCGGTAGCAGGGTCGATGATGCCTGAGCGTGCCAGCTGCTGTTCGCGCAATACCGCCTCCAGTTGCTGACGTTCGATGATCTCCAGCCCCATCTTCACCAGCGCTGTGGTAAGCATGTCGCCAATCACGTTGCCCAGCTGCGCTGTGCGAAACTCCATTGGTGCGTCAAACGAGAGCACAGCGACGCGCTTGCGGCTGCGTGTCGGTTCCTGCGCCCACGCGCTCACCGTCAACACCACCGCCAGAAGTATCAATGCCCACCGGCTTCGCATAAGTATCCGCCTCCTTTGGGCAGGGCGCCCACATTGCTTCCTATCAATATAGACGCTTCAGGCGACCGGAATGCATCACTCTTTCAATCAGACAGGCAGAGCACGTGTCATGTGGCTCAACAGGAAATCAACCCTCTTTTGCGGAAGTGAAAAGGGCATCCTTACACAGGAGGTAGAGCCAATGGCAGCATCTGCCGAAACCCGCAAAGTGATCGTGCTTATCGGGGACGGGATGGCAGACCGACCGCATCCCGCCTTAGGCGGCAAGACACCCATCGAAACCGCCCATACACCCAACATGGACCGCCTCGCCCTTGAGGGCGAGACGGGGTTGATGGACCTGATTGCGCCCGGCGTGCGCGTCGGGAGCGATACTGGACACCTCGCCCTGCTGGGCTACGACCCGTACGCTGTCTATACAGGACGCGGTCCTTTCGAGGCGCTCGGCGTGGGCATGGAGGTGCGCGGCGGAGACATCGCCTTCCGCTGCAACTTCAGCACGGTGGACGACAACATGGTGGTAGTGGACCGCCGGGCGGGTCGTATCACCGAAGGCACCGACCAGCTTGCCGCGCAGGTGAACGGTATCTTCATCGAGGACGTGCAGGTGTTCTTCAAAGAGTCGGTAGCACACCGTGGCGCGCTCATCCTGCGCGGTCCAGGGCTGTCGCCCAAAATCACCGACGCCGATCCCCATGCCGAAGGTGCGACTGTGCATGAGGTGCAGGCAACGGACCCCGATGACGCCGCTGCGCGACGTACCGCCCGAATCGTTAACCAGTTCGTGCGACTGAGCTACGAGAAGCTGAGAGACCACTTGGTCAACCGGAAGCGCATCGCCGAAGGCTTGAAGCCTGCCAATATCATCCTTCCGCGTGGGGCGGGCGTGGCGCCCACCATCCCCGACTTCAACTCGCACCACAATCTGCAGGGGGCGTGCGTGGCGGAGACAGGCTTGATCAAGGGCATCGCCCGCTTCGTGGGACTGAGGGTGCTGGAGGTGCCCGAAGCCACCGGAGGACTGGACAGCGACGTGATGGCGATGGGGCGCAAGGTGGCGGAGGCGCTTCAGGAGCACACCTTCGTGCTGTGCAACGTGAAGGGACCCGATGTGGCGGCACACGACCACAACCCTCAGGCAAAGGTAGACATCATCCAGCGCATCGACGCCATGCTGGGCTGGCTGCTGACGCAGATTGACCCTGCCAGTACCTTCATTGTGGTGTCCGCTGACCACACCACTGCCTGCAGCTTCGGTGACCACACCGGCGAGCCGGTACCGATCGTCATCTGGGGACCGGAGGTGCGCACTGACGACGTGGCGCAGTTTGGCGAGCGAGCCTGCGCGAAGGGCGGATTGGGTCGCATCCGCGGCAAAGACCTGGTGCCGATGCTTACCAGCCTGATGAACGTGCAGGAGAAGTTCGGTGCCTGATCTTCCGTCGGTTGTCGTGCTGGGGGCAGGCAGCTGGGGCACTGCCCTGGCTATCCTGCTGGCGAAGAAAGAGGTGCAGGTAGCGTTGTGGGCGCGTGATGCCGAACTGGCAGAGCGTATTCGTCGGGATGGGCAGAACCCGCGCTACCTGCCCGGTTTTTCGCTACCTCCCTCCATTAACCCGACGGGCAATCTGGCAGAGGCATTGAGTGGGGCGCAGGTGCTGGTGTTTGCCGTTCCCGCTGGCGCCCTGAGCGAGGTGGCTATCGCGGTTCGTCAGCATCTGTCGTCGGCTCGTCTGGTTATCTCCGCCGCGAAGGGGCTGGACGCCGATGGCAACCGTCCCTCGCAGGTGCTTCAGTCTATGCTGGGCGAGATGCTGGCAGACGTGGTGGTGCTCTCAGGACCGAATCTGGCGCTGGAACTGGCGCGTGAAATCCCCACCGCTACTGTGGTGGCGTCGTCATCACCGGAGTCGGCGCGGCAGGCGCAAACTCTGTTCATGCATCCCTCCTTTCGTGTATATACCAACCGCGATGTGGTGGGCGTGGAGCTGGGCGGGGCGCTGAAGAACGTGCTGGCTATCGGTGCGGGCATCAGTGACGGCATGGGTTTCGGGGACAACTCGAAGGCGGCGCTGGTGACGCGCGGGCTGGCGGAGATAGTGAGGCTGGGCACGGCGCTGGGAGCGGAAGCGCGCACTTTCATGGGGCTATCGGGGGTGGGCGACCTGTTCGCCAC
>CAKZNX010000299.1 GCA_937132045.1 uncultured bacterium | reverse complement strand
TGGAGGGCGAGTGACTCCCATCAAGCCGAAAACATCCAGACACCTTCTCCAAAAAAGTTGACAAATGTCTACTTTTCTGATGTACTGGGTGGAAGGAGGTGACGCGCATGGAGGTCGAGCGGGAGGCGAAGCTGTTCGAGGCAGGCTCGTACCCCGACAAAGGGCTGGAGGTGAACGAAGAGCAGTTGCAGGCTCTGGTGGAGAGCTTCACCGCGCCAGTGCCGGTGAGGGTGGAACATCTGGCGCACGGCTGGCAGATAGGCGCACTGAAGGCGCTGTGGAGGCGCGGAAGAGAGCTGTTCGGGCGGCTCAACATCCTGCCGGAGGCGGAGGCATTGCTGAGACGGCTGGGCATTCGCGGTATCAGTGTGGCAGTCACGCCCGACCTGAAGCGCATTGTGGAGGTATCGGTGACGGCGACGCCGCGCGTGGCAGACGCCCGCCTGATGAGCGCGTCGACGGTCGCGTTTTCGGGTGAGATACTCTGGACGGAGGTGACACAGGTGGAACAGGAGATGGAGAGCCTGCGCCAGCGGGCAGAGGCGGCGGAGTTCGCCCTGCGCGAGCGACAGGTGGAAGAAACCCTGCAGAGGTGGCTGAGGCAGGGCAAGCTGACGCCTGCCGTGCGGGAGATGGCAAAGACTCTGATGATGCAGGGCACTCAGGTGGTTCAGTTTGCGGGTTCGTCGTGCAGTGTGGCAGAGGTGTTTGCGCGGCTGGTGGAGGCGTTGCCGGAGGCTGTGTCGTTTGGGGAGCGCGCGCCAGCTGCGGACGCCGAGCAGGCATTGAGTGCTGATGAGGAGGAGTTTCTGCGCCGGCACTGGGGCGACGTTCCGCTGGAACAGATCACACGGCATCTTTCTGCAGGAAGGAGGCGATAGACGATGCCCGCATTGACCGGAGCCTATGACCCGCAAGACAAGCCCGGCAAGCTGGTGAGCTACCGGGTGGGCGCGAACGCGGTGATTTACAAGGGTGCGCTGGTGAGTGTGCGAAACGACGGACACGCTTACCCTTCGCGCAGCGGCACGGGCAGTGACGCGTTTGTGGGAGTGGCGTTTGAGACGGTGGACAACACCGGCGGTGCTGCTGGTGCAAAGTCGGTGCGTGTGTGGAAGGAAGGCACCTACGTCTACAACGGCAGCGGGTTCACGCAGGCGAACGTTGGGCAGGCGATGTATGCAGCGGACGACAACACGCTGACCACCACCTCGACGAACAACCAGCTGGTAGGCTGGGTGGTGGAGGTGCTGTCGGCGACGCAGGCGCGCATTCGCATCGACAACGCGGTTCGCTAACGGCAAGTGCTGAGGAGGGATGAACGATGCCAGCGATTACGCGAGGTGAGCTGGGTTACCTGCTGGAAGCAGGGCTGCGAGCGGATTTCTTGGAGGCGTATCGGCGAGGGGTGGAGACCGGCATCCACCCGCAGATTGCCACGGTGATTCAGACCGAACTACCGGTGCAGAAGTACGGATGGCTGGGCAGTGTGCCTGCCATGCGCGAGTTCGTGGACGAGCGTCTGCCCAAAGGGCTGAGGGCGGTGAACTACACCATCAGCGACACGGTGTGGGAGAGCACCATCGCGGTGGAGCGGCGCGCCCTGGAGGACGAACAGATTGGCGCGATACGCCTGCGGGTGCAGGATTTAGGTCGCGAGGCGGCGCGCCACAAAGACTTTCTGGTGACGAAAGCGCTGCTGGACGGGTTCACCCAGCCCTGCTACGACGGACAGCCACTCTTTTCCAGCGCTCACACAGAGGGCGATAGCGGCACCCAGAGCAACATGACCAACCTGCCGCTGAACCCGGATAACCTTCAGAACGCCATTTCGGCAATGATGCTTTTCAGGGACGACCAGGGCGTGCCGCTGGGCATCCTGCCCGACACGCTGGTGGTGGGACCGCGCCTGCGATGGACGGCGATGGAGCTGCTGGAGTCGCAGGTGGTGGTGGTGAAGGTAGGCTCGGGCAGTTACACGCCCTACCGCAACATCCTGCAGGGGGCGCTGAGGCTGGTGGTCAGCCCCTACATCACCGGCAACCAGTGGTTCGTGCTGGACACCAGTCGGGCGGTGCGTGCGGTTATCCTGCAGGAGCGTTCGGATGTGCCAGTGGAGTTCTCGGCTCTGGAGGACCCATCGGTGAGCGAGAGCGTCTTTCTGCGGGACGTGGTGTATTACGGGGCGCGGGCGCGCTACGGCGTGGGTTACGGTTTGTGGCAAACGGCTTACGGCAGTAACGCCAGCTAAGGCAGATCTCGCCCCCTGCCCCTCTTCCGCCGTGCGGGAGAGGGGCAGCATTCATCCATTGCAGGGAGGAACAGCATGGATTTCGGGTTGCAGGTTTTGACGCTGATTGGAGCGATGGTATCGGCGCAGTGGGCGTTTGCGCGGTTGATGCTGCGCTCGCTGGAGCACATCATCCAGTCACAGGAACAAACCCTGCGCGAGGGGTTGGTGAGGCTGGAGCAGGCGGTGCATGGCAACACTGAGGCGCTTCAGGCGCTGAAGGAGACGCTGACGGAAGTGCGCCTCAATACCCACCGAAGGATGGCGAGCAGAAAGGAGTGAACGGCATGCGATACACCGATTCTTCGGGTATGTGGCGATCGGTTCGCAGCGATGCGCCTCTGCCTGCCGCAGGGGGAACTGTTCTGGCGTGGCTGTCGGACGACTTCAACACTTCGCCAGTGGATACAGCTCGCTGGGAAGTGACCGGTTCTCCCACTATCTCGTTAAGCGAGCTCAACATCCCGAGCGGCGCGGTGCTGCTGAGTCGACAGTCGTTTCGCCCTCCGTGTCTGATTGAGGTGGTCGCGACAATGACCGCCCGCGCTGCATCGGACGACTTCCGATTGGGGTTCTACACCGATGACAACAACCTGGTGGAGTGGCGCGCCGCTGGAACAACCGCCAGCAACATGGACTCTCTGATGGTGGCAGGCGGCACTGGCAACAACCAGCTCGGCATCAACGTAGGTGCAGCGAACTTATCGTATCGTCTTGCGAGCATCTACGTTGGTATTGCAGAGGTAGTGTATGCCTATCGTGCAGTGAACACCACGAACGTACGCAACGAGGTCTACCGCATTGTGGAGCATGGTATCCCAGACGGTCCGTTCCGCGTACGACTTGCTGGGGTGGCTGGTACGAGTACTCTGCGCGTGCATCGTGTGTCGGCGTATCAGCTTGCTGACATCATCCCGCCCGGTGCGCTCGGTCATCATCTGGACCAGATGAGCATTCCTGTTCGTGTGACGAATGGTCCGTGGGTCGCCAGTCCGAGCCACCAGGCGCTCGGTGCGGTTCAGAGCACTACGGATGCCTTCTCCGCCCTGGCAGCAGGAAGTATCGGCACTGGTTCCAGTCGTGCGTTCTACCAGGAGCAGGTGCACGTGCAGTGCTACATCTA
>CAKZNX010000298.1 GCA_937132045.1 uncultured bacterium | reverse complement strand
GAAGTGACGAAGCAATCTCCTCCGCTCGTTGCTCAGGGACTCGTTAGCCTCTCCAGCATCTTCTGGTACTCCTCTGGTGTGTTCATCTGCAGGAGGATGGTGTCGGTATCCACGGGCAACTCGTGCACGGCATCGGGGTGCTCGTGCAGGAGGGTGTTCAAGCCCCGGTCGGTAGGAAGGTTCAGGATGGCGTCGCGGAAGCGTGCGCCGAACAACACCGGATGTCCGCGTTTCCCCTCGCAGGTGGGTACAATAATCTGGTCGGGGTGGTAGCTGAAGGCGTCGATGAGGGCGTCATGCACGCGGGTGGGGATGAGCGGCTGGTCGCCCAGCACGAACAGCACCCCGTCGGCACTCTGATTCATCTGCGCCAGCGCCCATTGCGCGGACGAGATCATGCCCAGTTCCGGGCGCGGGTTCACGATGACCTCCACGGGAAGGTGTTCCAGCAGCTGGTAGATGCGTGTCCAGCCGCTGCCCAGAACCACCACGGTGTGTGAGGCGCGCGAAGCGGTCACATTTTGCACCACCGTCTCAATGACGGTGCTCTCCCCGAACGGCAGTAACATTTTGGGGCGCCCCATCCGAGAGGACGCGCCCGCTGCCAGTATCACAGCAACAATATCCATATTCATTCCTCCAGTAGCGATACAGCTTCACACCGGGTGGGTATGAAGCCATTCCAGCTCGATACCCTGTGCCCGCAGCAGATTCTGATATTCAGCCAGCAGGGCGGCGTCTTCGCGGACGGCGTGGGGTTCGGTGCCTCGCAGGAGGCAGAAGCCTGCCAGCAGTCCCGCCGACTCGCCGATGTTCCACTCTACCGGATGCAGACGGAAACACCCGTTGGTGATGTGCGTGGTACCGATGTTCTTACAGGCGGGCACAAGGTTCCGCATGCGCACCGGCAGGAGGGCGCCCAGCGGTATCTGGAAGGGCAGGGCACCGATGTCGATGGAGTTCGTGCCGTTGGTGCTCGGGTGCAGGTCGATGCGATAACAGCCAACGCCCACACTGTCGGGGAAGGGTCTGGCACGGTCGGCACCCGGGTTCAGGTCGGAAGCCACATGGTGTTCGGTGACGGTGAACACCGCGCGGATGCGCCGTGACTCGCGGATGTAGGGGGTCATCGCCAGACCGTCGTCGGTGCCGGTGATGTCGGGGCGCAGATACAGACCCGGATAGCCTGTTCCGCCATCGGCGCGCGGCGCCTCGGTTTGCAACCAGTAGAGCAGGCTGAGCGATAGCTGGCGTGCCTCTTCCAGCCGCTGGCGCACCACCTCCTCCGGCTGGTCGATAATGGTGCCCACGAAGTAGTCGTTCTGGGGCCAGTTGACAATGGTGACCTCGTGCGGTGCAAGCTCGGGCGGATAGTGGTCGCGGCAGACGATTCGCCGGTAGGTGAACAGCGAGCGATAGGGGTTCTCCGTCTCCCACGGGAACAGGAACCAGCGCGTCTTTTCCAGCGTGATGGGATGCGCGGTGTACCAGCCCAGCAACTTGTCGGGCCAGAAGGGTGGGTGAAACTCACGCCAGCGTTCGTACTGGGCAGGCTTGTCGATAGTGTGGTCGCCCTCAGGGTCGTAAGCCATCGCGAAGCACCAGGTAATACCCTGCACATTTTCAGATTGAGGGTCGCCCTCCACCGCGTGCGGTTCGCCGGTGTCGCGTTGAGACTCGGCGCCCACCACGTATTCGGTGCCGGTCATCGGGAGCAGGTCTCCCAGTTCGGTGGCGTCCAGCACGCAGCGCGCGCGAACCACTTCGAGCTCGCCCGTTTGCAGGTTCAGGAAGGTCACAGCCCGAACGCGGTCGCCGTCCACTTCGGCAGAGACCGGCTTGCGGTGCAGGCGAACGTCCAGCCAGCCAGCCGTGCGCGAGTAGTGCAGCATTGTCTCCAGTACCGCCAGCCCAGCTCGCGGCTCATGGCACAGGCGCGACACCCAGCCGTTGCCGGGGTTCAGTCGGGCATTGCTGCGCGCCTGCTGGGTGAGCGGGTAGTGGTCGCGATAGAACTGCCTGACGGCGTTGCGGTATGCCCGGTAGCGCGCCGTGCAGCCAAAGCTTTCGATCCACGGGTGTTCATCGGGCGGCACAGCCTGCGCGGTCAGCTGTCCGCCAACCCACGCGGTTTGCTCGGTCAACAACACCTTCAGCCTCAAAGTGGCACACGCCAACGCGGCGGCGCATCCGCCCGTCCCGCCGCCCACGATCAGCACGTCGCAACTGCTTTCCTTCGGCATCTTTCCCTGCGCCCTCGCTCCAGACAACCTGTTACACTATTGCCCGCAGGATGCGAAGAGTCCTCTGGTGTTGGGTGCACGGGTCGAAACCTCGTCGGCGAGGTAGCAAAAAACCCCCTGCAGAAGAATCTGCAGGGGGCGGGGCAGAGATTACCTGCCCCAACGCTCAAACACGATCAGGTCTCCCTTCCACATAATGCCTTCCCACTCCAGCAAGTAGGGCAGAGGTGAGGTGTCCGGAGTGAAGACCATCTTGACGGTGTCGAACTGCATGATGCTGGGTCCCAGGGCGTCGGTGGGGTCGCGGCGGTCGGCGATAGTCACTTCCAGCGTGCCCCTGATCCATCGTCGGGAGAAGCCGATGCTCACCGCTGCGGGTCCCGAAAAGGTAGCGATGTACGGCGCCAGCATGGCGTATTTGTCGACGTCGTTCATGACCACTGTCACCGGCGCGATGGGCGGAAAAACTGCTGAAACGAGGGTGACGGTCCGGAATGTCAGCTTGCCGGCTAATGGGTCATCCAGTAAGACGTCTGCCGGACAGATGATGTTGCGCGCGGCGACCTCGAGCGTTCCCGCGAGGTTGGGCACGTTGTACAGGAGCACCGTTCCCGAGCCGTAACACTTCTGGAAGAAGCAGGGTTCCTGTGCTGTTGCCGAGAGACACCACAACATCAACGCAAAGACGGCAGTAAGGCGCGACATGACAGAACCTCCTTTTGCTGGCTTGGTGGAGCGAGTTACCTAATCGTTCGACGATGCAGATGCGAAATAGGTTCCCCAGACTGGCAAACCTGCGCGACCCGATGAATCTCCTTTACCTTTCGTGGAGTCCAACACTCTGGAAACGCCTGAGCACTGAGGAGGAATGGAAGAATGGCGATATTGACCGACAAGGATAAATCGGCGGTGCGCGAGCGGCTGAGCGAAATGGTGGAGCCGGTGAAGATGATCGTCTTTGCGCCTGCCAGCAATCTGGTGGCGCCGGGACGGCGGGAATGCGCCTTCTGCAACGAGCTGCGCGAGCTGATGGGCGAGCTGGCGGACCTGAGCGACAAACTGCATGTGGAGTTCGTGGATCCCTACACCGATCCCGTGCGCGCGGCAGCGTACGACCTGAAGAAGGATGGGCAGGGCTATCTGATGCCTGCCATCGTGCTGACAGGGCTGCAGAACGGTGAGGAGGTGGACTACGGCATCCGCTTCTATGGCATCCCGGCTGGCTACGAGTTCGCCACTCTGCTGGAGGACATCCTGATGATTTCCACCGGGCACCATCATCTCTCGCCGCAGGTGCTGGAGGAGGTGACCCGGATCGATAGGCCGGTGGATATGATGGTGTTCGTCACACCCACCTGTCCCTACTGCCCGCGGGCGGTACTGACGGCGCATCAGTTCGCCTTTGTGAACCCCAATATTCGGGGCGCGATGGTCGAAGCGACGGAGTTCGAGCAGCTCAGCCAGGATTGGAACGTGTACGGTGTGCCCAAGACCGTCATCAACGAGATGGTGGAGTTCGAGGGGGCAATGCCGGACAACATGGTGTTGCGTTATCTGGAGAACGCGCTCGTGAAAGCGTAGCGCAGAAGGTGCACCCTCGTCCCCTGCGGAAGCAGGGGATTTTTCTTTTTGTAGCCGCGAAGTGGTTGTCCCATGGGGATTGCTTCGTCGCTTCGCTCCTCGCAATGACACGTGGCGCGGTATGCGAGGGGGATTGCTTCGTCGCTTCGCTCCTCGCAATGACACGGGGAGCGGCATGTGAGGGGGATTGCTTCGTCGCTTCGCTGCTCGCAATGACACGGGGCGCGGTATGCGAGGGGGACTGGTTCGTCGCTTCGCTGCTCGCAATGACACGGGGCGCGGTATGCGAGGGGGATTGGTTCGCCGCTTCGCTGCTCGCAATGACACGAGGGGCGCGGTGCCAGTCGTTGCTGGTGAAGAAAAAACAGGATATTTATCCAATCTAAAAGAAAATCACCTTGACTCTTCATGAAGTCAACGCCTATAATCAATCAAGCGGTTGGGAGGTGACCGACGTGATGCGTGCGCCCCGCATCGGCTGGAATAGCAAAGGCAGGAGGACAATGAAGCAAGGTTTACCCGCATTGAACGTCATTCTCGTGAAACCCTCAAAGTATGACGACGACGGTTATGTGATCCACCATGTTCGTGGTGTTTTGCCATCAAACACGTTGAACGCACTCAACGGCTTGTTTCGCGCCACCGCCCAGACGATGGGTGTGGACATCGAGGTGCATCTGATCGATGAGACGGTGCAGCTGGTGGTGCCCGATAAGGTGATGCGCCGCTGGGCTATTGCCGGCGTGCCCACGCTGGTCGGGCTGGTTGGCGTGCAGACGAACCAGTTTCCCCGCGCAGTTGACCTGGCGCTGCGCTTCCGCAAGCTGGGCGCGATGGTGATTATGGGCGGCTTCCACATCAGCGGGTCGCTGGCGCTTCTCGGGTTAACGCCTGAACTTCAGGAGCTGCGACAACGGGGCATCAGCCTTTTCGCTGGCGAAGCAGAAGGGCGGCTCGAGGAGGTATTGACCGACGCACTGAACGGCAAGCTGAAGTCGGTGTACTGGCTGGGCGAACTGCCAGACCTCAGCAAGGAGTGGGCTGCGCCGCTGGTAGACGACAGTGTCGCCAAGAGGTTCGTGCTTCCGTATGCTGGCACGATGGATACCTCGCGCGGGTGCGTGTTCAAATGTTCTTTCTGCACCATCATCCACGTGCAGGGCAATTTCATGCGGTACCGGTCTCCCGAGTTGATCGAGAAGCACGTACGCGAACACTATCCCCGCATCAAACACTACTTTTTCACCGACGATAACATGTCGCGCAATCCGCAATGGCGTGATATATTCGAGCGGCTCATCCGGTTGCGCGAGGAAGAGGGCATTCGTATCACCTTCATGATGCAGGTGGATGTGCCGTCGTATCGCATCCCCGACTTTGTGGAGCTGGCGGCGCGGTCAGGTTGCTCGCAAGTGTTCATCGGGCTGGAGAGCCTCAACGCCGAGAACCTGAAGGCGGCTTCCAAGGGACAGAACAAGGTGAACTTCTACGAAGAGATGATGCAGGCGTGGCATCGCTACGGCATCGCCGTGCACACCAGCTACATCATCGGCTTCCCGCACGACACGGTGGAGTCGGTGAGGCAGGACATTACGACGCTGATGGAGGTCGTGCAGCCCGATCAGGCGAGCTTCTTCATGCTGACGCCCCTGCCCGGTTCGGTCGACCATCTGGAGATGTCGCGCCGCGGCGAGTGGATGAGCCCCGACTTCAACGAGTACGACAGCTTCCACGCGGCGCAGAAACATCCCAACATGACCGCCGACGAGTGGTTCAAGGTCTACCGGGAGGCGTGGGAGCGTTTCTATTCGGTGGAAAACCTGACGAAGGTGCTGACGCGCGCAACGCCCGAGTCGTACTGGGGTATCTTCAAGAACGCCGTCTGGTATGCCTACGCCACGCACTGCGAGGGGGCACACCCCATGATCACGGGCTTCTGGCGCCTGAAAGCACGCACCGAACGCCGTTCCACTTTCCCCATCGAGAGCCGCCTGGCGTATTTCTGGCGACGCACGAAAGACACGTTCGAACTCTCGTGGAAAGTGGCGAAGCTGATAGTTATGTTCGAGAAGATATGGCGGGCGACCTGGTTGACGAAGCGGGCGCAGGCGTGGCGTGCCAGCGTGGCGCAGGCGAAAGAGGCACAGGTTCAGCGTCAGCGTCGCGCTATCGCCAGAGTGGTAGCGTTCCTGACGTATCTGCACCTGCGGATGGGGCAGTCGCGTGCGGTATGGCAGGATGCCTGGAATCTGCTGAAGCGCGGTAAGGTGTGGCATCCACGGCTGTATCTGGACGGGGTATACGGCACACTGCTGGGCGTCGGCGAGCTGCTGACGCGCGGCTGGTTGTTCCTGATGAACTTTGCGCTGGAAACCTGACGGGGAAGGGAGAGGCGCGCCACGTGCGGCGCGCCTCGCGGTCTACGGTTTCTTCTGCTCAAGGAGCCACTTCATCACTTCGGCGCTGCTGTATGCCGGGTCCCACGAGTTGTGCCCGATGCCAGGCAACTCGGTATACTTTACCACCGTGGAACCCACTTTCTTCAGCGCGTCCACCATTTCGCGCGAGAAGGCGACGGGCACCAGGTTATCGGCGTCGCCGTGGAAGACCCAGATGGGCACGTGCTTGATCTTTTCTGCCTGCGACGTGTCGCCTCGCCCACAAATGGGGATCGCGGCCGCGAAGGTATCGGGATACTTCACCACCATCTCCCAGCTGCCAAAGCCGCCCATCGACAATCCGGTCAGGTACACGCGCTGAGGGTCGCACGAGAACTCCTTCATCGTCTGCTGCAGGCACCCGTATGCCGCTTCCAGCTCCTCGCCGCGCCACCAGCGGTCCGCCGGGCACTGCGGCATGACCACGAGGCACGGGAAGCGGTCGGGGTAGGAGCGAATCGCCGAGCCAATGCCCACCTGCGTCTGTCGGATGCCATCGTTGCCCCGCTCGCCCGCGCCGTGCAGGAACAGGATGACGGGATACTTCTTCGTGGGAGTGTAGTCGCGAGGAACATACACTACATACGGCATCGTCACGCTATCCGCTTTGTACACCCTGTTGAGGAAACCGGTCTCTACGGGCTTCTCCGCCTGAACGCCCATGGTTGCCAGCAGTAACATCGTCAGCCACATATTCTCCTCCCAATGTGACATCTTTTTACCAACCTGTACTTCGATTCGGCAGGGGAGTGTTCCTGCAGGAGTCTGCTCGTTGCAAACCGAAACCACACATTGCCTGAAACCAGCAAACCATTCGTGGAAGACACCGAGGGCAAGCATGGCGAAACTTCGAATGCTGATTACCGCCACAGCCGAGCAGGTGAAAGAGCCTTTCCTGTGGCGGCTGGGCAAAGACTATAATGTGGTGGTGAACGTGAAGCGCGCCAACTTCACCGAGGACGGCGGATACGCCTACGTGGAGCTGGACGGATCGGTGGAGGAGATTCAGCGCGCGACGGCGTGGCTTCAGACCACCGGCATGATTATCGAGCCGGAAGACCGCTCGCTGTTCCCTGAGCAAAAACCCGGTTAGCGATGTCGACAGCGCCCTGCATTGTTGGTGTGGACATCGGCGGCACGAAGGTAGCGTGCGTGCTGGCGGACGCGGGGGGCATCATCCTCGCCCGGCAGTGGCAACCCACTCGCGCAGGGGAGGGCTGGCAGGCGGTAGTGAACCAGCTCCTTGAGATGTGCGAAGCGGTGATGCAGGGCGTCTCACGTGAGGGGATTCGCGGAATCGGCATCTCGTGTGGGGGACCGCTGGATAGCCTGCGCGGCATCGTCTACTCGCCGCCTAACCTGCCCGGTTGGGATGCCGTGCCCATCGTTCGTCTCTTCGAGGAGCGGTTCGGACTGCCGGTGCGGCTGGAAAACGACGCTAACGCCACCGCGCTGGCGGAACACCGCTTCGGGGCAGGGCGCGGCACACGAAACATGGTGTTCATGACGTGGGGCACGGGCATCGGCGGTGGGCTGATACTGGACGGTCGCCTGTACCGCGGTACCAACGACCTGGCAGGCGAAATCGGGCACATCACCATCCTGCAGGACGGTCCGCCCTGCGGTTGCGGCAAGCGGGGATGCCTCGAGGCGCTGGCATCGGGACCCTCCATCGCGAGGCGGGCGCGAGAGCTGGCAGGGGACTCGCCCGAAAGCGCGCTGTGGCAGATGACCTCGCCGGAAGAGGTGACTGCCCAGCATGTGGTGGATGCCGCGCAGGCGGGTGATATCTTCGCCCGTTTCGTGCTGACAGAGGCGGCAACCTACATGGGCATCGGCATCGCCAACCTGGCGCAGATTGTCAACCCGGAGCGCGTGGTTTTGGGGACCATTGCAGTGAAGGCGGGCGACCTCGTGCTGGAGCCGCTGCGCCGTGCGCTGGAAGTACATGCGTGGAGCCGGGTGCGGCAGGTGCTGACGGTGGTGCCGGCGGAGCTGGGCGGCCGCGCGCAGGACCTGGCGGCGGTCTGTCTGTGGCTGGAAGACTGAGATGAGAGCGCATGGGGACTGGTGTCCTCCGCAGCCTTCAAAGCTGTCTGCGGGGTGGGTTGCCCCCGTCCCGGGTGGGTTCGATTCCCACGCGCTCTCGCCATACCGGAGGTGGGCACAGTGTATGACAAACCGCTCCCCAATCGGCTCACGTGGTTGACGATTGTGTTTGCCTTCATCGGCTCGCTGGTGATGTATGGCATGCTGGCATACACGCTGGACAGCAGTGGTGCGCGCGCTGTCACCGAAGGACTGGAGACAATTCGACTCCCCATCAGCTTGCTCGCAATCTTCGTCCTGCTGGCGTCCATCGTGTGGGCGCAGTTAAGGTTGACCGTTCACGCGATGTCTCCCTCAAGCGCGACAGACCTTCTGCCTCCGCAAAAATACATCGCCAACACGCTGATTTCTCTGGCACTCGCGGAGGCGTGCGCGATCGTGGGGCTGCTGATGTTCTTCTTGGGGGCTTCATATGGGGAGTTTCTCGTCTTCGTGGTGCCCAGTGCGGTGGTGATGGCGGTGGTCATTCTGCCAAAAGGCATCGCGTACTGGCAGGTGTGGGAGAACCGCCCGGAGGGATAGGTGCTCGACCTGCAACTGGTGGAGACGGCTATCCTTCGCGCCCTCGAGGTCTCGCACACCGATGAGACGCGACTGCTCTTGTCTCTGCGACGCGAGTTTTCGCCGGAAATCGCCGCTCATGCGGTTCTGCAGATACGCCTGCGTCGCACAGCCCAGCGCAAGTTCTCCCGCGCCGCTTCGATGTGGTTCACACCCGACGGTCTCGAGCAGAGCTCCTCGCAGGTAGCGGCGCAATACCACGCCTCGCGCTTTCCGCAGGGCGCGCCCGTGGTGGATGGCGGATGCGGCATCGGCGGCGACCTTATCGCGCTGGCGGCACGCGGTCGGGCGGTGGGGGTAGAACGGCACGCGCTAAGCCTGCAGTTTGCCCGACGTAACCTCGATGCATACGCTGTGCGGGACAGCGCCGAGCTGGTGCACGGCGACCTCCTGCGCCTTCGGTTGGAACGGGCACCCTTCCTGTTTCTGGACCCGGCACGGCGGAGCGGGAGAAAGCGTTTCCTGCCTCCAGAGCAGTGGTCGCCGGACTGGCGGACGGTGTGCCAGCTGGCAAAGGAGGTTCGTGGTGCGCTGGTGAAAGCGGCGCCGGCACTTGCGGTTGAACATATCCCGGACGGGTGCGAGCGAGAGTATGTGTCCGTGGAGGGTGAGTGCCGGGAACTGCTGCTCGCCTTCGGAGAGTGCAGGCAGGGTGTTGCCTGCAGTGTCCTCATCCTCCCTGAGCAGGCGCGGCTAACGGCATCCGGTGCACCCGTTCCCGGCGTGCGCCCGCCCATGCAGTGGGTGTACGACCCCGACCCGGCAGTGGTCGCGGCGCGGCTCGTGCCCGAGCTGGCGCAGAAATTGAACGCAAACCTCCTGCACCCCCAGATTGCCTACCTCACCAGCGAGCAGCTGACGCCTACCCCGTTTGCCCGTGCTTACCGCGTGCTGGAGTATTTTCCCTATTCACGTAAAGCGCTGTTTGTACGCCTGCGAGCGCTGGGTGCTGGAACCATCGTAGTCAAGAAGCGCGGTGTGGCGCAGACACCGGAGGATCTGGTGCGCGCATGGAAGCCAGCCGGTCAGCGGAAGGTGGTGGTGCTGCTGTATCGTGCGGCGCGGGGCGTCAACGCCGTGCTGGCAGAGGATGCGGGTTTTGTTAACAGCTAACAACTGCCAAAATAAACCGTGACTTTGTCTTATTACTTTTTTGTATTTCTATGTATTGACAACTAAATGTCTCTATGATATAATATGAGCGATTACGTCTAAGGAGGCGTTGCCCAGATGCACCAGGCTATCAGTGATGTGTTCAAACGGTTGTCGATCGGTGAGCCGGTCAGTCACAAGAACCTCACCGTGTATCCTCTGGTGGATGGTTCTTCAGGCGAGCCAGACTACCTCCTATTGGAGAGAGCGCTGCAAGAGGGGTTGGTGTCCGTCACCGAGGTGCACGGGGCGGGTAGCGTCAACCACCTCAAGGTGACCAATCAGGCGAAGTTTGCGGTGCTGATTATGGACGGTGAGGAGCTGGTGGGTGCGAAACAGAACCGGGTGGTGAACCTGACCATTCTGGTGCCTGCGCAACAGACAATCGTCATTCCGCTCACTTGCGTCGAGCAGGGGCGCTGGCACCACGTCAGCCCTCAATTCCGTGCCTCGCGACAGGCGATGCCTGCCACGATGCGGGCGCGTAAGTCCCAGCAGGTATTTTACACACGCATCGCCACCGGGCAGGCGATGGCTGACCAGGCGGAAATGTGGTATGAGCTGGACGAACGGCAGCAGATGCTGAACGCCTTTTCGCCCACGTCGGCGATGGCGGACATATATGCGCGCCATGAGGCATCTCTCCAGGACTACGAGCGTGCAATACAGCCTCTGGAGGGGCAGGTGGGGGCACTGTTCGTGATGAACGGCGGCATCGCCAGTCTCGGTGTGTTCGACTTCACCCAAACTTTATGGGCGTTCTTCCCGAAGCTGTTGCGCGCCGCAGCACTGGATGCCATCAGCTTCTTCACTCCGGAGTCTACGCCCATCTCGCTGGGGGCGGTGCAGGACTTCGTGCAGCGCGTGGCTCATGCCGAATCGCAGGTGTATCCTGCGGTAGGGGAGGGTGAGGACGTGCGGTTTCGGGCTGCAGGAATTATCGGCTCGGCGCTGGTGGCGCGAGAGCGCATGGTGCACCTGTGCGCTTTCAGCTCGCCAGAGGAGAGCGGTGAGACCTTCCACAGCACGATGACGAGGCTGAACCGTCCTTCTGAGCGCGATCGCCGTATGCGACGGTAGTGCTTGTGCTGCGCGCTGGCGGTTACCCCGCTAGCGCTCTTCAAACTCCCGTTCCGCTCCGCACCGTTTTTTGCTTTTTTTCGCTGTGTGATGCACATCACGGAAGGGGTATCACCGCCCGTGCCAGACTTTTTTACGTAAAGCCAGTCAAGACTTCACTGCGGAGGAGAGTGCACGGATGCCGAACATCGTGGAGATTGCGGTAGGCGCGGGCAATTTCAGCACGCTCGTGCAGGCGGTTCAGGCGGCAGGACTGGTGGAGACCCTGAGCGGTCCGGGTCCCTTCACCGTCTTCGCCCCGACCGACGAGGCATTTGCGAAGATTCCTGCCGAGACCCTGCAGGCGGTTCTCGCCAACAAGGAGCAGCTCACGGCGATTCTGACCTACCACGTCGTGCCGGGCAAGCTCATGGCGTCGGATGTTATCAACAGCCAGATGCTGCCTACGGTTCAGGGGCAGAACATCACAGTGCGTGTTGAGGGCGGAACCTGCATGGTGGACGACGCCACCGTCATACAGACCGACATCGAGGCGGATAATGGCGTCATCCACGTGATCGATTCCGTCATCATGCCGAAGTAACATCACACCTCAAAAAACGGTCACCATCCAGCTCCTCAAGTGGAAGGTATCAGCCTTCCACCTTTTTTTCACAGGTAGCGCTCGATCTCCGCGGTAAGCGTCTCCAGAGGTTTCGGGTCTTTCAGGATGATGCTCTTGCGCCGCGTGTCGATGAACCCCTGCTTCGTCCAGAGGGAAAGGGTGCGACTGACCGCCTCGCGGGTAGCGCTCACGTAGTCGGCAAGCTCTTGCTGGGTCAGTCT
>CAKZNX010000297.1 GCA_937132045.1 uncultured bacterium | reverse complement strand
TACTACAATGTACTGTATTGTATGTAAAGATTGCAAGGATGAGACGATGGACGAACAAAGGTTGTACCGGCAAATCTACCTGAAGCTGAAGGCGGATATCGCCAGGGGGCATTTTGCACCCGGCTCGCAGTTGCCGACGGAAGCCGAGCTGATGTCGCTCTATGGCGTGAGCCGGGTTACCGTACGCAACGCCTTAGCGTTGCTGCAGCAGGAAGGGCTGCTGGTGCGTATTCCCGCCAAAGGCACCTTCGTTCGGCGGGCTGAACCGGTCTCTTCACTTCCGAGGCTGATCGCGTTGCTCGCGCTGGACGTGCAGCTGGACTTCTTCGGCAAGATTATCCGGGGGGCAGAGCAGGAGGCAGCTGCACAGGGATACAAGCTGATTGTGCGTTCTACCGACAACGACGCTCAGAAAGAGCGTCAGTGCCTGCTGGAACTGCAATCGCACGTCGCGGGCTTCGTCATTGCTCCAGCCACCGGCAATCAGAACCACGCACACTACGGACAGCTGCTTGTCGATGGCGTGCCCTTTGTTTTCGTGGATCGCTACCTGCCTGAGTTCAACGTGGATCGGGTGACCTCACACAACTTGCAGGGCGGTTACATCGCAACGCGCCACCTGCTGGAGCTCGGGCATCGGCGTGTCGGGGTCATCATGGCGCGCAAAGCGACCTCCTGTAATGAGCGTGTGGCAGGTTATCGGCAGGCGCTGGAGGAGTTTGGTGTGCCGTTTGACCCACAGCTCATCGGTCACGTGGTGGGAAAGCGTCGTGATGGATGGGATGAGTACCTGCACCAGGGTAAGGTTCAGGCGGAAGCCCTGCTTAAGCTGTCCAATCGCCCTACCGCGCTGTTTGCGATGAACGACCTGCTGGCGGCAGGCGCTCTGAGACATCTGCGGGAGCGAGGCGTTGCCGTCCCGGAGGAGGTCGCAGTGGTGGGTTACGACGGCATGGAGCTTGCCGACCTCGTTAACCCCAGTCTGACCACGGTGGAACAGCAGTCTCTGCGCATGGGCGCTGAGGCTGTGAGGCTGCTGGTGCGTCGTATTCGGGACGCCGAGGCGCCCGCCCAGCACGTGGTGCTGCCGGTTAACCTGCGTATCCGCACATCCACTGTCATGGCAACGGCGGTGGCAACACCAGCCTTGAGCCAGGTCACGGTGAAGGGCGGTGGTTAGCCGCTGGAAGCCATGGTATATCCAGCGATTTGAGGTGCCATGCTGCATTCGTGCGACTGAGTTGCCGTGAAGTCATTCCATATCAAACCAGGAGGTGTTACTGACATGTCTCGCAAAGCGTTCACGCTGATCGAATTGCTGGTGGTCATCGCGATTATCGCGATTCTGGCGGCAATCCTGTTCCCCGTGTTCGCCCAGGCTCGGGAGAAGGCGCGCCAGGCAACCTGCACCAGCAACATGAAGAACATCGGGACTGCCTGGGCGATGTACGCGCAGGACTACGAAGAGACCGGTCCGCCCATGTGGGTGAAGAGCAACCTCACCCGCGGCTGCTTCCCGGTGGTGGACCCGAACTTCCGCGCGCCTTACTCTGGCACGCCCTGGGGACAGTACTGGCCCGACCTTCTCTATCCGTATGTGAAGTCGGGTCGTGCTGCCACGTATGACGCTTCGGGACGCCCTGTTGCTAAGGGCAACCGCGGCGTGTTCACCTGTCCCACAGGCGACGCACTGATTCCTGCTGTTGGCGGTGAAAGCGGATGGGGATCGCTCACCTATGGAATCAATCAGAGTAACATCAACGGCGACCCGATCAACCCCGAGAGCGCCGGTGCCGCCGCTGGAGGCGGCGCGGACTTCCTCTGCGGACAGGACCCCGGTTGCCAGGGCTGGGGATGGGGTTGCGCGAAGGGGGCGCAGCTGGCTCGGTTGACGCACCCGGCGGACTCCATCGTCTTCATGGAGGGTCCGGTGGGTACCGGTCCGATGTTCGCAGAGTGCTGCGATATGTCGTCGTATCCGGGTGACCGCGCTACCATTCTGGCGAAGATGGCGGCTGCCTATCCGGCGGAGGGAGGCTTCCCCGCGGGCTATCACCCCAACCGTCCGCTGAAGCGCGCCAAGCTGGACCCCAACTTCTGGGTGATGGAAAACGGTCAGCTGAACGATGACGGCACCACGATGCCCGTGCAGCGCTCGAACGACCGTGCGATGCGCCCGCACAACAACGGGCAGAACCTCATCTTCGCGGATGGGCACGTGAAGTTCCAGCGGGATACCTACATGCGCCAGCACACCGCGTCGTCTGACTAATGTGGCTGGGTGCTCTCCCCGCACGGGAGGGCACCCCACTATCAGGAGGTGTGAGCAATGCCCCAGACAGTCCGCGGAGGCAAAGGCAACCCGGGCGACCGCTGGCAGCGCGAGATTAGTCCAGCTGTTGCCGTACTGGCAGGGGTGGTGTTGCTGGTTTTCATCCTGCTTCTTGTCAATCAGTTCATCACGCCAATCTTTCCTCAGAGGCGCGTGAGTCAGGAAGAAGCGTGGCAACAAAAACAGCAGGAGCTGCAGCAAAGACTGCCGCAGGGTGGATGGGTGTCGCCAGCGCCCGGTATGCCGCCGGTGTACGTACCGCCTGCAGGGCAAGCGCCTGCCGCTCAGGGGCGTTAGCCCGCGTCAGCACGCCGTGTATACACATGGGGGCAATCGCAGGAGATTGCCCCCATTTTACGAATCATCAATACTATAGCGTCTGCTCTGCCAGGAGCCGGAACATGCCGCAGCGAACCACCCTGATCTCTGCCCAGCAAAAGACTTCTCCACCTGAGCAGGAGGTGTTCAGAGAGAGACGGGGAGGTCTTAGCCTGCGTGCCGTACTGATTGGGCTGGTGGCGTCGCTGCTCATCTCGGCGCTCGACCCCTATGGACTGTACCGCATTCAGGGTTCTTACATGACCCTTGACTACAGCACCCCCGCGGCGATATTTCTCTTTTTCGTGCTGGTCGCCATCGTGAACGGCATCTGGAAACGCCTCAGCCCGCGCACCGCGCTGCAACCCGCCGAGCTGATCACCGCCTACGTGATGATGATCGCTGCCTGTGTGGTTCCCACTCTGGGGCTCACTGCGCAGATTCTGCCTGTGCTGGGCGCCGTCACCTACTTTGCCAACCCGGCAAACGGCTGGGAGCGTCTCATCCACCCGCACTTGAACCCCCTGCTGGTGCCTCGCGACCCGGAGGCGATACGGGTCTT
>CAKZNX010000296.1 GCA_937132045.1 uncultured bacterium | reverse complement strand
TGGGCGCAGGCAGAGCGCATCTCTCCCTTCTGGTTTTTGGAGGCACAGCGCGAGGCGGACCTGCCCACCGTTGCCTACGTTGGATATACCAGCGACGGCATCTACGCTGGCTTTGTGTGCGAGGACCCCGAGCCTGAGAAGATCATGGCGCAGGAGATACGCCGAGGCGCCGACCTGAGCAAAGATGACCACGCGGAACTGGCTGTCGAACCGACCGGTCTGGACATCGAGCCGTACGCCTTTCGCGTCAGCGCCAGAGGCACGCAGGCGGAGACCATACCTGGCGGTAGCGTAAGCATCATCCGCTGGCGAGGCGAATGGAAGGCGGCGGTGTCGCGTCACAACAGCGGCTGGAGCGCTGAGATGTTCATCCCCTTCCGCATCCTGCGCATTCCGCGTGGTCAGCGCGAGTTCGGTATCATCCTCTCCCGTCATGTGCCACGCCTCGGAGTGACTTACCGCTATCCCAACATGGGGCGCGTGTACGATCCGCTGAGGCGCGCTCGCTGGCAGGGGGTGCAGGCGCCGGAAGTGCTCCCCCCTCCGGTTATCCTGCCCTATCTCCAGCTGGACAGCGGTTCAAACCAAACCGACTGGCGAGGCGGTCTGGATGTAAAGCTCACCTCCTCTGGCGGGCTGACCACCCTCCTCACGCTGAACCCGGACTTCAAGAACATCGCGCGCGACGTGGACACCGTTGCCTTCAGTTACGTGCCCCGCATCGTTCGCGAGACGCGCCCCTTCTTTGTGGAGGGTGACGGCTTCTTTCCCGACACCACCCTCTTCTACAGCGGAAACATCACGGCGGTGGATGCTGCCCTGAAGTCCTTCGGAACGCTGGGCAGGTGGAGCTACGGTGCCCTCGTCGGCACGGGAGGCGATCAGCGCGTGGGGGTGGCAAGGCTGGGCTATCAGATCACCGACCGTTCTCGCACCGAAGTGCAGTTCATCTGGGACGAGCGTCCGGGCGTGCGTGCTACCGCACTCGGTACGGGGGTGGTAGCGCATCCGTCCACCGCACGTGGCTACGACACTATCGGCGTGCTCTACTTTCGCACCGATAGCAACAACATGCCCGTTGGCGAGAAGACCGCGCTCAGCTTCTGGCGTGCTCAGGGCGATGGTCATATCAGCTTTGGGGGACAGGTCTTTCAGATGACACGTGCTTTCCAGCCGAGCCTGGGCTACGCGCCGGAGGTGGGATTGCGCGGCTGGGAGAGTACGGCTGCCTTCAGCAAACGGTGGACCGATCGTGCTTTGCAGGAAATCAACATGGGCGCTACGGTTCAGCAAAGGTGGCGTCTGGATGGAGGCACCCTCGACGAGGGCATCGGGCTGTGGGTCTCGTCGATATACCGCAACGATACGGCGCTATGGCTGTACGGCAACCTGTACCACCGACCACCCTACCGCGACCACACCATAGACCTGGGCGCTTCGTGGAACTACCGGCGGCTGTATAACTCGGGGGGGATCATGCTGTCTCTGGGAAAGGTGGCGGGAGGCGATAGCCTGTTCTACCGCATCAGTCAGGGCATCCCGTTCACCCAGCGCCTTCGGCTGAAGCTGGAGTACGAGCGAAGCCACATCCGCTACGCTGATCCTGTGACCCCCGATTACCGCCTGCACCAGCTGATTGCAACGCTCAACTACGACATCGACGCCGAACGAAGTATCGGAGGGCGATACATCGGAAGAGGAAGCCGCTTTGGTGGCTTCAACAACATCAGCACGCTCTATCTGACCTTCCGCCAGCAGGTAAGGCGTGGCGCGGACATCTTCCTCATCTTCGGCGACCCGAACGCATCCAGCACGCAGACCCGCTTCGCCGTGAAGGTGATCACGCCGTGGTAGAACGCGCGGGTGTGCTGTACATCGTTGCCACGCCCATCGGCAATCTGGAGGACATCACCCTGCGAGCGTTGCGCATCTTGCACGACGTGCATCTCATCGCAGCAGAGGATACGCGCGTCACCCGCAAGCTGCTGAGCCACTACGATATTCATACGCCCCTCACGAGCCTCCACGAGTATTCATCGCCTGCGAAAGTGGCTGGGCTGGTGGAACGCCTGCGTGCAGGAGAGAGCATCGCGCTGGTCACCGATGCAGGCACCCCAACCCTCAGCGATCCGGGCAGTGCCCTCATCCGCGAGGCGCGTGAGGCGGGTGTTGCGGTCATCTGTGTGCCCGGCGCGTCGGCGGTCACGGCGGCGGTCAGCCTTGCCGGGCTGTCGGACGGGCGTTTCGTGTTTGACGGTTTCCCGCCACGCAAGAGCCGCGAACGGCGGGAGTATCTGCAGTCCATCGCACAGGAGCGGCGGGCAGTGGTGTGGTTCGAGGCGCCGCACCGGCTGGTATACCTGTTAAAGGACGTTCTGGAGCTGCTGGGCAACCGCACGCTGTTCATCGCCCGTGAGCTGACCAAGCAGTTCGAGGAGGCGAGGTCGGCTCCGGTCAGCGAGTGGCTATCACACTTCGAGAAGACC
>CAKZNX010000295.1 GCA_937132045.1 uncultured bacterium | reverse complement strand
CCGCGCGCATTGGACATCGCCGTGCGCAGTTCGGTCACCAGGTTGCCTGCACTGTAGCGGATGAAGATGTTACCGCCAGATGCAAAGGTGCCGGGGATGTTCCCTGCCTGCGTGTTGAGCTGCTGCACCAGCCAGTCGATGCCGAACTGCTTGACCTCGCTGACCTTGACGGTCACGAATTCCGCCTTAATCTCCACCTGCTTGGGAGCGACATCCAGCAGGCGAATGAAGCGGCGGATATTCTCGATGTCCTCGTCGGTGCCGACCACGATGAGCGAGTTATCCACATCCACCGCGATGATCCGTGCCTGGTCGCTCAGCTGGATGAGCTGTCCTCCAGCCGCTCCGAGACCGCCAATACCGCCCGCACCCGGCTGACCGAGACCGCCAATGCCGCCCGCACCCGGCTGTCCGAGTCCGCCAAGCCCGCCACGGAACCCGCCGACCTGTCCACCAACGCCACCGATACCCATGCCACCGCCGATCATGCCGCCGCGCTGGTCAAAGCCGGTGTTGGGGGTGGGCGTGTGCTCGGCAGTAGACGAGTTGTTGGTCACGTTGGGTACCGAGGGTGTGGGTTGAGCAGTGGGCAGGATCGGCTGAGGCTGGGTCAGCGGGCGCAAGCCGGGGCGCGTCATATCCATCAGATGTTCCAGCAATGCGCCGCTGTTGCGGGCTGCCCAGTCCATGCCCACGATCTCCGGATCGGTGCGCAGCTGCATTAGCAGTTCGCTGGGGTTGACATACTGCAGTTTCATCTTTTCGGTGCGCACGCGAACGGGTGCAGGGGCTGGAACCGTTTCCTCAGGTTGTGGCATCACCACAGGCTCTGGCTCCGTGCCTAGGGGACCCACCACGAAGACACCGTCCTCGGTGCGTCGCACCCTCGCGCCAGCAGACCGCGCCAGGTACTCCAGCGCTTTGTCCAGAGGCATATCCACCAGATTCACGTTCACACGCGGATAGGGCTTGTCGCTCGGCTCCAGCACAATGCTGGCGCCACTGCGCTGCATCAGCATGTTCACCGCGTCACGAAACTCTGCCTCAACCAACGTCAGACTCACCAACGGCAGGGCTCCCTGTGGACGCGGAGCGCCCACAGCAGGGAGCGAACCCGATGCACTCCACACAGCACATGCCACTACGACGGGCAATACGACGTTCCGCCATCTACGGAGTGTCATGAACCTCTGTCCTCCTTTTACTCGTTACAGATCGTTAAGTTGCAGAGCTGTCCGGCAGGAGCCGGGGGACACGGCGATTAGAAGCCGCCGCGTCCACCGAAGCCGCCGCCACCCCAGCCGCCGCGTCCACCGAAGCCACCGCCGCCCCAGTTGCCGCCGCCGAAGCCGCCGCCCCCATTGCCGCCGCCGAAGCCACCGTAGCCACCGAAGCCACCGCCGCCGAAGCCGCCGAAGCCACCG
>CAKZNX010000294.1 GCA_937132045.1 uncultured bacterium | reverse complement strand
CCCTGCGGTCAACGGTAGGCGTAGCAGATTGCTTCGTCGCTGCGCTCCTCGCAATGACACGGGTTACGGGATGCGAACGAGGATTGCTTCGTCGCTGCGCTCCTCGCAATGACACGGGTTACGGGATGCGAAGGGAGATTGCTTCGTCGCTGCGCTCCTCGCAATGACACGGGTTACGGGATGCGAAGGGAGATTGCTTCGTCGCTGCGCTCATCGCAATGACACGGGTTACGGGATGCGAAGGGAGATTGCTTCGTCGCTGCGCTCCTCGCAAGGACACCGAGCGGCTCGGCAGGGGTTCCTCGCCTGCCAGCAGAAGGAAGATGCACCTGTTCGGACGAATTATGCCTTGCCAATTTCTGGTTTATTGCCTCACGCAAAGACACAGCATCTTTACCGGTCGCCTGCCCGCTGGTTTTGTGTGAGATTTCGGAAACACCGGTTATTGAGTTTGGAGGTAATGAGAAGGGTCCATGCTGAAACATCCTGAGCTGACTCTGGCGCGGGTAGAACGATTTATTCGCAATGAACTGCAACCGCGCATCTGGGCTGCCCAGATTCCCATGCAATCGGCAGTACACCGCCCCACCGAGAGATTCTCTCCCGAAGAGGCTCCCCAGCGAGAATACCTCCCTGTCCAGCCCGGATACACATGGGGACCCATCTGGACAGACGCCTGGTTTCGCTTCACCGGTGTAATGCCGCCCGAGTGGCGCGGTTCAGCGGTGTGTGCGCTCATCGATTGTGGAGCGGAAGCGGTCGTCTGGGTGGGCAACGACCCTCGCCAGGGCATCGACGACAATCATCGCGAATACCTGATTACCGAGTCCGCGCAGGGCGGCGAGGAGGTCACGCTCTACGTTCAGGCTACGGGCATGAACCCATACGTCAGCGTGGACGCCAAACCGGTGGAGCCTCCGCCCCATCCCTTCACATTCCGCTTCGCGAACCTGGCTCTCTGGGACAGGGAGATAACGGCGCTTTACTTCGACATGCAGGTTGCGCTGGAGGTGTTGAAGGAGCTGCCTGCCGGCGAACCCCGCCGAGCGCAGTTGCTCTACGCACTGAACCAGGTGGTCAACGCCTTCGATCCCGCCGACCGCAAGAGCATCGCGCGGTGTCGCCAGATTGTCGCCGAAACGTACAACAAGCCCGCCTGCGCGTCCGCACACCAGATCAGCGCCATCGGTCATGCGCATATCGACACCGCGTGGCTGTGGCCACTGGAACGCAGTCAGCAGAAGTGTATCCACACGTTTGCCACCGCCCTGCGCCTGATGGACATGTATCCCGAATACAAGTTCATCTGCTCGCAGGCTCAGCAGTACGCATGGGTCAAAGAGCTGGCGCCCCGCCTGTACGAGCGTATCCGCCAGAAAGTTCGCGATGGGCAGTGGGAGGTCGCCGGCTCGATGTGGGTGGAGGCGGACTGCAACATCAGCGGCGGCGAGTCGCTGGTGCGACAGATACTATACGGCAAGCGCTTCTGGATGCAGGAGTTTGGTGTGGAGACGGTCGACCTGTGGCTGCCGGATGTGTTCGGCTATGCCGCCTGCCTGCCACAGATACTGAAAAAGGCGGGAATCCGCTTCTTCATGACGCAAAAAATCAGCTGGAACCAGATCAACCGCTTCCCGCACCACACCTTCCTGTGGCAGGGTATCGACGGCACGCGCATCTTCACGCACTTCCCGCCCGCCGATACCTACAACGGCAACATGACGCCGCGCGAATTGGTGTACCATGTGCGCAACTTCCGCGAACACGACCGTGCCACCCGGGCGCTTTACATCTATGGCTACGGCGACGGCGGCGGTGGTCCCACGGCGCAGATGCTGGAATACGCCCGACGCCTGCGCGACGTGGAGGGAATGCCGCGCCTGACCCTGGAGTTCGCCCGGGACTTTTTCGTCAGGGCGGAGACGGAGGCCAAAGACCTGCCCGTGTGGGTGGGTGAGCTGTACCTGGAACTGCACCGTGGCACCTACACCACGCAGGCGCGCAACAAGTGGCACAACCGCAGAAGCGAGTTCCTCCTGCGTGAGGCAGAGTTTCTGGCGTGCGTGCAACCTGATGGCTTGCGCCGGTACCCGGCTGAGAAGCTGCAACGCGCCTGGAAGCTCGTTCTCACGAACCAGTTCCACGACATTATCCCAGGCTCGTCGGTGAACGAGGTGTACCGCGACTCGGAGCGAGACTACGCCGAGGTACGCACCATCGCGGAGCAGGTCATCGACCAGAGCCTGCAGGCTATCGGCGAGCGGATGAACACTGAAGGGATGCAGATGCCGGTTCTGGTAGTGCGCACCACACCGTCGCCGGCGCAGGCTCAGTTGCTGGCAGTTCCCCTGTCCGATGATTTCACGCCTCAGTCGGTACGCTGCGCGCAGGGTGTGGGTCCGGTGCAGGTCGTTGAGCAGGACGGACAACGCCTTGCCCTGTTCGAGGATGCTCACTGCGACGATCCATACGCATACACGGTGTACGACCTGCGCGAGGAACCGCCAGCGGAAGATCCATCGGCGGTCACCGCTCTACCGAGACTTCTGGACAACGGGGTGCTTCGCGTGGAGTTCGACGAACAGGGGCTGATCACCCGCATATTCGACCGCCAAAACAACCGCGAGGTGCTTGCCCCAAGCGAGACAGGCAACCAGCTGCAGCTATTCGAGGACAGACCCCTCTTCTGGGATGCATGGGACATCGACATCTTCTATCAGGAAAAGGGACGGGTCCTCACCGAACTCGACTCGGTGGAGGTGGTGGAGTCAGGACCGTTGCGCGGAGCGATACGCTTCACACGCACCTTCGGCAATTCGCGCATTGTGCAGACGGTGCGCCTGTCGCGCAACAGCCGCCGGCTCGACTTTGTCACGGAGGTGGACTGGTACGAGGAGTACAAGCTGTTGAAAGCGGCATTCCCCGTCGCCATCAACAGCCCCAAAGCAACCTACGAGATTCAGTACGGGCATGTGGAACGCCCAACCCACTACAACACCAGCTGGGATATGGCGCGATTTGAGGTGGCGGCGCAAAAGTGGGTGGACATCGGCGAGTACGACTACGGCGTGGCATTGCTGAACGACTGCAAGTATGGGCACGACGTGTTCGGGAACACGCTCCGGCTCACTCTGCTGCGAGCACCCAAAGCGCCGGACCCCGAGGCGGACATGGGGCAACACCAGTTCACCTACTCGTTGTTGCCGCACAGGGGTAGTCTGCAGGAGGCGCGGGTAATCGAGGAAGCGTATTGGCTGAACTCCCCACCCAGAGTTCTGCGGTTACCGACGAAGCGCTCAGCCGCGGGGTATTTGGAGAGTCCGTTCTTCGACGTGAGCCGCGAGGGCGTCATCATCGAATCGGTGAAGAAGGCGGAGGACGAAGAGGCGATTGTCCTGCGCCTGTACGAGGCGTATAACTCACGTGGCACGGTAAGCATCAGAACCAGTCTGCCGGTGCGCGAGGTGATGCTGTGCGACCTGCTGGAGCGGGATATCCAGCCGGTGCCCCTTCAGCAAGGCACCTTCGCCATCGAGATACAGCCCTTCGAAATCGTCACGCTGAAACTGCTCCTCGAACAGGCATAACAGGTTGGGTGGAGTGGTAAACCCGCTCCGCCCCCGTTCACCGCTACCTTGTTCCCCTGCCGCCGTTTCAGGTATACTCTCGTCAAGTGTATTCGCGAGGAGGCGACGAGGATGAACAGCAGAACAATCATCGTGGGCATGGTGCTCGCCCTGGGGCTGACCGGCACCGTGTTCGCGCAGGCATTGACCCCCAAGGGGGTGATGCAGGGAATTCGGCAGGCATACAGCAAGGTACAGAGCGTGAAAGCCACTGTGCAGGTGAAGTCAGGGAACGAAAGCCTGGTGTCCACGGTGCAATTCCAGCGCCCAAGGCAGTTTGTGGTGCAAACAAAACAGAACGGCAACATGGGACAGACCTTCACCAGCGACGGCAAGACCTACACCGTATATTCCCCACAAACCAAGACCTACCAGCAGCAGGAAGTGGATGCCAACGCGCCTCTGGTGGGTGGACATCTCACCATGTCAGGCTTCATTGCGATTGCAATAGAACCCCGCTTCGGCGAGATGCTGGAGAGCTACTTCGGGCAAAACTTCGACAAGGCACAGGCGAAAGGCAACGCCAAGGTGGGAGAAGTGTCGTGCCGCGTGGTGGAAATGACGGGCAAGGGCGGAACGATGACCCTCTACCTGGGTTCCAAGGACGGACTGGTGTATCGCATGGTATACAAAATGGCGGAAGGCGAGACCTACGAGGAGCTGGTAACCGCGCTACAACTGAACCCCACCATCTCCAGGGACGCCTTTGCGTTCAAACCGCCCGCCGATGCGAAGAAAGCAGAGCCCCGAACGCAGGCAGCAGAGTCCGAAGAAACGGACACACTTAAGGGAAAGGACGCTCCCGATTTCACCCTCACCGACGTAGACGGCAACACGGTGACGCTGAGCGAGCTGAAGGGCAAAGTGGTGTTTCTGGACTTCTGGGCGACGTGGTGCCCTCCCTGCCGCGAGTCGCTGCCACACACGCAGGCGCTGAGCCAGCACGAGATGGCGAAGTCCGGTGACCTGGTGGTGCTGGCGGTTAACGCCCGCGAAGAGGTGGACAAAGTGAAGAAGTTCATGCAGGATAACAGCTACAGCTTCCGCGTGGTGCTGGACACGAACGGCGAAGTGCTAAACCGTTACAAGGTGCAGGGTATCCCCACCTTCGTGCTGATTGACCGCGGAGGCAAAGTTGCATGGGTGCAGGTGGGCTTCGCCAAAGGAATGGAAAAGCAGATGGAGGAAGCGGTGACCAAGGCGCTGGGACAGTAACTCCCACACCTCCACGCACGGGGGCAATCACGCAGGACGGGATCCTCCTCAGCGAGACACGGGTCCGTCACGCAGCATTGCCCCTTCTTCGCGAGGCATGGCGGGAGGTGCGCTTAGCTGTATCTCCACACGTGTTGGTCCCAGCAGCTGCAACACGAGGCTACCGGATGTCAGGTACTGATGCGGCGAAGTGATGGGCGTCGACACGCCGTTCAGCTTCACCTGCGGCACGTGATCCAAACCGTTAATCAGCACGTAGCAGCGCCTTGTCAGCCACGGCGTCACCCGAAACGAGATGGTGGTGCGTTGCGGATTGCCGGGCAGCGGCCTTCGAACCAGCACCTGATCTACCAGCCCAGGGACGTGAACGAACACCCTCAGCGGATGCACCGCACGCAGAGAATAGATTGGTAGGGCGCGGAATAACCGAACTGCGTTCGTCTGCACCGTACCGGGATTGATAGGCGGACCGTCCCCCAGCTGTGCCCGCAGATGAAAGAGGTCTGGCAGCAATCCCTGTCTGTCGGTATCGTTCGCCTTCCAGGTCATCTGGATGCCCGCGGCAGTGATGCCGTCGGCAAGGGAGCGCCACGGACCGCCGTAGGGGTCTACCTCAGCAAGCCGATAGAGCGCGTCCGCGTAGGCGAGTCCGCACCACTGCACTGGCAGCCCAAACCACACGGGGCTCGTCCAGTTGGTAGCGCCGTATACGGGGATGGTCGCATAGGCTCCGACCGGTTGTGACGTCGGGTTGACCAGATACACGAAGGGCAGCCCTGTCCACGCCCAGTACCGCGCCTGCTCCAGATAGTCTCCGTATCCCGTCAACAGGTATCCCAGCAGGTAACAGCGCACCAGCAGCCCTGCAGCATAGATGTCGGGCGTGTGCAGAGGTATCTCCCACGTTTGTGCACCCCGCGGTACGCCGTTGCGGAACTTCTCCATGGCGCGCAGCAGACGTAACCCCTCCGCGAGCAACGCTCTGTCACCGCTGAACACCCCACACTCCAGCACCTGCAGGACGGCGGCGGCAGTGTAACCGCTGGCATCCGGGGCGTAGTGGGTGCGTCCAAAGTCCGGTCTGCCGGGTTCGGGACGGTAGTGCAGGGTGCCATCCGGTTCAAACCGCGCCAGAATCTGCCAGCCCACCTGCCGAGCCGTCTCCATGTTCGCAGGCACGTGTCCGTAGACCAGCGCGGCGACCGGGTAAGCGTTATGAGAGACATTGTAGAAGTTCATGGACGCCGCTGGCACCTGCCTGATAGCTCCGATGGCGGTTTCGCGCAGACGGGATGCCAGACCGTAGTCAGCAGTATGCGCCGCAAGCCATTCCATCAACACCGCCGCATCGGCAGCAGGTTGCGGGTTGAAGCCGGGCCACACCGCATGGCGAAAGAGATACCCCTCGCGAATACGCGAGTCCAGCCAGCCCCTGCCTGTCAGCCACACGTATCCGCCGAAATCCATGCCGACGTTGGGCAGTGGAGGCAGTCCCTGCAGGCGGACATATTGCTGAACAGCGGGCACCACGCTCTCTCCCCGCATCCCGAGAAGGTGCGCATGGAGCACCAGAGGCTGGTTCGCCGGCATCTGCAGAGGCAGACCGGGTATCAGCTTCCCCTCCTCCCGGTTAACGCCATCCGAGCCGGGAGCGAGCACACCCAACACGTGCGCCCCCGACGCGAAGATACGGTCAGGCGAGTCGAACAGCGCACAGAAGCGCGGATCTCTCTGCCACACCAGCCCAAGGACGCGCCCACGCGCCTGAATAGCCATCAGAGGGAAGGTGATTTTGAGGTTGTCGGGCACCTGACGTCGCGCCGCCGCGCCCACCACATCCGCCTCCGAGCTGCTCGGCTCGTTCTCCAGATACTCCAGCCCCGCAAAAAGTCCCTGACCCTTCGTCGTGCCGTAACTACCCAGACCCGGCACCAGCAGGAACATGGGCAGGAAGTACACCTCCCGCGCCTGATTGACGACAACCTCGGTTTGCACATCGACCACGCCAGCCAGCGCACTCGGGCGGAAGCGGTGCGTGAATTGCCATCTGCCGCCGTCGGGGTCAGCCACCCCATAGTGCACCATGAGCGCATCGCCCTCGCGCCACCAGCGAGCGTCGTGCAGGGCGGAGTGCACCGCCACCCACCGGCTTTGCGTCCCCATCTGGTAGCCGATGAGGGGACGTGTGAAACCCACAGCCATTCGATCTCCAGCCACCAGCACCTCGAAGTTACCCGGAGCGGGCGCACCGTGCCTCAACACCACCTCGCCAGATGATACCTCCTGCACCCCACCCTGAAGGTCAGGTAAAGTGGGCTGTATCCACTGCGGCTCGGCAGGGACGTGGCGCACCTCGATGCTCATGTAGCGCACCCATGCTCTGCCGGAGGGTCCGGGAGGGTCAATGCGAAAGCGATGATTGCCCGGCAGAACAGGCAACAGCAGGGTCACCTCACCCCACTGCCCCTGTGGCACCACAAACCGCACCGATTGCTCTTCCGTCGCCCAGCTACCATCGCGGAAATAGAAAACCTGCCAGAGAGAACCTACCTCTGCCCTCACCCGTATGCGCAGGTACAGCGGCTTGTCCGAGGGGAGCGAGTACGCCGGACCGATGGTGTATGGGTCGTCGCCGGAGATATCGATCTGCATGCCGTCCGGCGTCGGCAGAAGCCGACTGATGGCGTGGGTGGGCTGCCAGCGCAGTACCTCGAACGGATTACGAAAGTCGATGTAGTAAAGCGTCTGTGCCCGTGCGGCACCACACAGCATCAGGCAGAGAAGCAGGACAACACGAGAAGACGGCGCGCACATCAATGACCCCTCCCCACAGGCACGATGGCATTTTCAGGATAGCACGGATAGTTATCTTCGTCAAGCGAGGCAAAAACAGGATGCATGCAGGAAAGTGACAGATTGTGCCGAATCGATAGGCGTATGGATTGAGGAGGGTTCGGCGGTGAAGCCTACCAGCTCTGTTGCGCTGGTTGCGATACAGATGTGCACCGCGCTGGAAGACTACCGCAGCGAAAAGCGCCTGTCAGACCGTATCGATGGTCTGCTTGCCTCCGCCATGAAAGAGGTGAAGCAAGGTGCGCCCGCAGTGGTGGTTTTTCCTGAGGATATCGGATTGGCAATGCTCTTCGTGGACGATTGGGAGGCGGTACGGGAGTGCCGGAGCATCACCGAGGCGGCATCGGTACTCTTGAGAAGATATGCAACCCCTGTTCAGCAGATCATCGACGTCCACCATGTTTCCCCAACTCGAGCGCTGTTAGTTACTCTGGGCAAGCGACTGCACAGCCGCTATCGCCGCCTGTTCTCGCAGGTGGCACGCAAGCACCGGGTGACTCTGGTTGCGGGAAGCGCTCCCCTGCCTGACGGCAAGCGTCCAGACGCGGTGTACAACACCTGTTATGTCTTCGCTCCCGACGGACGCCTGATACTCTCGCAGCGGAAGGTGCACCTCATTCCGCTGGAGCAGCAGGAAGGTATGGATTTGTGCGCAGGTAGTATCGAGGATATCCGCGTTGTCGATACTCCCGCTGGCAAACTGGGCGTAGCCATCTGCTGGGATGGCTTTTATCCCGATGTGATAGACGCCCTGGTAAAGCAGAAGGCACGAATAATCGCCCAGCCCTCGTTCAATCCTCTTCCCTGGACACCAGAGCAAGCGAATAGCTGGAAAACGGGACTGTGGCAGGCGTGTCAGCGACATCCGGAGATTGTCGGCATCAACCCGATGATGACCGGCAGGCTGTTTGACGACGTGGTCATGGAGGGGCGCTCCAGCATTGTTGCCCATGTGTCACGTACCCGTGACCGCTCCGGCTACCTGCTGCAGGCAGACAGTCCACGCAATGAGGAGATACTGACAACGCACATTGAACCTGCATGAAATCCGCATCAGGGAGGGGACATCCGATGCCGCAGACGCTGGTAATGGGTATTGATGGTGGGCAGAGTACCACTCGTGCGCTCATTGCAGACATCGAGGGCAACTTCCTTGGCTTCGGAGCAGGTGGAGCCGCCAACCATATCCACGAACCGTGCGGACCGGAACGGCTTCGCCAGTCATTGCGCAAGGCGCTGGAGGGCGCCATGCTTTCGGCTTCTCTTCCCTCCAGCTCCCGTTTCGCCGTGGTGTTGTGCGGGATGACAGGTGCCGGACCGTTGGTGGAACAGATTTGCCGGGAAGAGCTGCCGGCCGACCAGGTGGTGGTCGTGCATGATACACGCACTGCGCTCTACTGCATTACGCAGGGCAAACCGGGCGCGGTGGTCATCGCTGGGACGGGTTCCGCGGCTTTCGGCATGAACGAGCAGGGCGATACCGCCTCGGTGGGTGGCTGGGGCTACCTGCTAGGTGACGAAGGGAGCGCCTACTGGATCGTGTTGCAGGCGCTGAACGAATGTACCCGCGCCGAGGACGGCAGAGTTCCCAACACTTGGCTGAAACGAGCGCTTCTGGAGCATTTCGGCGTGGATAGCCTGCGGACACTGCACCGCCTCATCTATTCCGGCGAGCTGTCGCGAGCCGACATCGCCTCCGCCGCTCGAGCGGTCTCCGACGCCGCCCGTCTGGGCGCTCGCACCGCCATCCGCATCCTGTCCGCCGCCGGCAGGGAGCTGGGGCTGATGGCGGTGGTCGTCCTGCGCAGACTGGAGATGCAGTACGACAGGGTGAACGTGGGCATTGTGGGCGGAGTGGCACGCGCCGCCTCTCCCCTGCACGAGGCGTTTCAGGAACGGGTGTACCGAAGTACGCTCGCCGCGGTGGTGCGTCCGCGCTTCCCAATGGTGGCGGCGGCGGTATGCATGGCGCTGGAGCAGATGGGTATCGAGGTGGGCGAACCACTTTGGCAGAAGATGACAGACCAGCTGCCTCAGATGGGTCTCGAAACAGTTAGCTGAGCCACCGCCGCTCGACGAGGTCGACGTTCTCCACCTTCCCGTCGGTCACCAGCAGAACAGCCTGTTGCTGAGCCAGCGACTGCGCTTCCTCAATGAATGCATCGCCCGCAACCGCAGGCACGGCGCGCAGACCGGCTTTCCTCAACAGGTCGGTACGTCGAAGGGCGCGCACCACGTCGTTTGCATCGATGGTCTCCGACACCTCCATCACGAGGTAGGTCTCAGTATCATCGCTCCTCCACCGCCCCTGCACAATGACATCTGCCCTGTAGAAGTCGCCAATCTGTTCTTCCGAAAGGCGGTTCTCTACGAGATCATCCAGGTCATGGGGCAGGCGCCCGCGCGCACGTTTCATTAGCCGACCAAAGTAGGCAGGAGCGCGTTCACGGTAGTGAACCTCATAGTAGAAACCCGAAAGCTTGGCTAACCGTTGCTCTACCCTATCAAGACGCTTCAATACGCCTTCCATCGTGCTAGCCAGACTCCGGGTGATTTCAATCAGATCAGCTACCCGTTCTTCCAGTGCAGCAAGTCGCTTGAGTGCATCGGCGTGCGAACGCTCCAGCGCGGAGAGCCGCTCAATCGCTTCCGCGTGCGAATGCTCCAGCGCGGAGAGCCGCTCAATCGCTTCCGCGTGCGAACGCTCCAGCGCCGAGAGCCGCTCAATCGCTTCCGCGTGCGAACGCTCCAACGCCGAGAGCCGCTCAATCGCTTCCGCGTGCGAACGCTCCAAC
>CAKZNX010000293.1 GCA_937132045.1 uncultured bacterium | reverse complement strand
AGCTTGGTGTAGTTCATCACTTCCTCGGCAACGTTGGTGTCGCGGATGGCGCTCTCCGAAGCCGCCAGGTTCTCACGTGCCACGCTCAGCGAGCGCATGGTGCTCTCCAGTACCTGACGCTGGAACGCGCCGATATCACCGCGCACCTGGCTGATCTGCGAGATGGCTTCGTCGATGATGCGAATGGCGTCCTGAGCACCTTGCTCCGTGGTCACGTCGATGTTCTGCAGTGACCTGTTCGCGAGCACCGTCGTTCCCAGCTGGCTGGCACGAGTGTCCCGCAATGAGATGCGCGCCGTTTGACCCGCATTGGCGCCGATCTGGAACACCAGGCTCTGCGCCGACACTATTGCCACGTTCAGACCGTTGGTGTATGTCGTGTTCCCAGCCTCCGTCAACAACAGCGTGTTGCCGAAGGAGTCCTTCACCTTCAAACCGCTGTCGCCAGCAGCGCGACCACCCGTGAACAACGCCGATGTCGCACCCGCCGACGTGTTCACCTGAACTCGCACCACCGCGTCCGCGCCAGTGCTGGAGCTGGAGTTGCCAGAAGCAAACAGCAGATTGGCGCTCTGGTAAGCCTCGACACGGAAGTTCTCGCCGTAGTTCACCTGGCGCAGCACCACCACCCCACCGGTGCTGCCTGAGAACATTGCGCTGACGCCGGTGACGCTGGTTAGGGCGTTGATGCGGTCGATGAGCGTCTGCACAGTATCGCTGGCAGAGACGGTGATGGACTGTCCGTTGATGACTACGGTACCGCCTGCACCGCCAATCGAGCTGTTCACGCTGGAGTAGCTAGCGCTACCAACGACCTCCGCACGGGTGGCAAACGTGTTCACTGTGACAGTCACGTTCCCGCTCTGCACGATCGCGCCGTTGAAAGTGCTGCCGATGTAGATACCGGCGAGGCGCGAGGTATCGGTGACCTGCGCGGAGATGCCCGCGGTGCCGTCCAGCAGTTTCTTGGTTCCGAACTGCGTCTGTTCGGCGATGCGGTTGAGCGACTCCAGCGCGGAGCGGATCTGTGTCTGGTCTGCCTGAACGGCGGTGAGGTCGTTCACACCGGTGTTGGCAGCATGTACCGCCAGCTGGCGCATGGTGCGCAGGAGGTTGTGGATTTCGTCAAGCGCTCCTTCCGCGGTCTTTACCAGATTCGCCGCGTCCTGCGCGTTGGATGTTGCCTGAGCCAGTCCCACCATCTGGGCGCGCAGGTTCTCGGAGATAATCAGTCCGGCGGGATCGTCGGCACCACGGTTGATGCGCAATCCGGAAGATAACCGCTCTATCGAACGCGCAAACATATCGGAAGTCTGCGTGAGGTTCCGCAGCGCGTTCATCGCGGTCGTGTTGGTGTTAATGCGTAGACTCATCTGCCATCGCTCCTCCCTGAACGGTAATGTAGGCTTCCTGCCATTTCTCTCAAATCGTTCAGCCCGCAGAATTACCTGCGTGTCACTCCAGATTATCGGCAGTGCCTCAGCCTTCTTTAGGGGTGTTCGCAGGAAGCACCCTGTGAAAAAGCTAAGAAGGTAGTCGAGCGTGAGAGCGAGCGCCCATACGACCAATTGACCGGAGAGCGAACATGCTGGATACACCGAAACGCAGAGTCTACTATACCTTCGGCAACCACAAGCACTGGGTGGATATGGTGTGGAACTGGGGCGAGTTTGTCCTGCCCGCCAGCGTGCGCGACATGCTCGCCCTGATGGACGAGACCGGCGCCAAAGCCAACGTGAACTTCGATGTCGTGGGTTACGAACAGCTCCTCATCACCGACCCCGAAGCCTTCGAACGGCTCAGAAAAGCCATTCATGACGGACGTGCTGAGATTGCCGGAGCCTCCTACGGTCAGCCATACGGGCTTTTCTGCGGAGGCGAGGCGAACGTGCGTCAGCTGATGATGGGCGTGCTGGTCTGCGAAAGGCTGTTCGGTGTTCAGCCCATCACGTGGTGGGAGGAGGAGTTCGACTTTTTCCCACAGCTGCCCCAGATTCTGAAGGGGTGCGGCTTCCAGTATGGATGCCTGTTCTTCCAGTGGACATGGCACACACCGCACCAGCCGATTGAAAAGGTGTCGCGGGCACGCTGGCGTGGGCTGGATGGTTCCGAGCTGATGGTCGCCCCCAAAACCGACCTCTGCCTGCACCAGTGGCCCGAGGACTTCGAGCAGGGGTTGAGACACGAAGCCGTCGAGCAGATGCAGGATCCCCTCATCATCCAGTGGCTGGAGCTCCTCCCCACGCCCGACTGGATGTGCCGAGCCGAGCTCATCGCTCCGCGCATGAAGGAAATCGCCTCCCAGCCCGAGTTCGACATCCGCTGGGTAACGCTCAGCGAGTTTCTCTCTCAGGCGAAGGGCGACGAACCCGTGCTGGAATACACCCTAGACGACGTGTTTCATGGCATGTCCATCGGCAAGAACGGCGACCTCGTGCGCTACCTCAGCAAGCAGTCGGAAAACCAGCTTCTCAGTGCCGAGACCTTCGCGCTGATCTCGGGAATGCTTGGGCGACCGTACGCCCAGTGGGATGTGTATCCGGAATGGGAGATCCGTCAAGCCTGGCGCAACCTTCTGCTGGCACAGCATCACGATGTGGACGAATGTGAGGGGCTTTGCGGGGATACCGGCAAGCTCTACTACCGCGACAGCATCGAGCTCTCACGCATGGTGCTGGAGCGCAACCTTCGCCATATCGCACGACGCGTTGGGGGCGATGTGGATGTGGTGACGTTCAACCCGCTGGGCTGGGAACGAAGCGGGGTGGTCACCCTCCGGGTACCCGTAGATGCTGTGAAGCCCACCATACAGGATGATTCCGGACGACCGGCGCCGACGCAAACCCTCTTACTTGAGGCAGAGCAGGCGACAGTCTGCTTCCCCTTACACCATGTTCCATCGGCAGGGTACCGAGCGTGCCGGTTCGTGGATGCAGACGCCACCGATGCACCGCAGGTAACACTGTCCGAAACGGATGGCGAGGTGGTGATGGCGAACCGAATGGTGCGCGTTCAGGTTGACAAAAGGCGGGGCGTCATCGGTAGCCTGCAGAGCCTCGCAAGCGGTACGGAGTTCGTGAGAGAGGACGTACCCCTGAACGCCCTGCACATTCCCTTCGGTGACCATCTGTACCGGTCGCAGGAGGGTGTATGCACCGTGCGGGTAATCCATAGCGGTCCGGTGCTCGCAAGTGCAGAGGTGGAAGGTGTGCTGGGCGACGTGGCTCGGTTCCGCTCGCGGATACAGCTGGATGCGCTCAGCCCGTGGGTGGAGGTAACCACCGAGCTGCAGTTCCTCGAGCGCCCCGAACCGTCGATGGTGCGCTCTCTGCAGACGGATATTGCCGCTCGGCTGGATACCCTGCAAATCTGGCACGATCACCCCTTCGCCGTCACCCCAGTCCGCGCAGATGGGGTGTACCGTAAGAAGTATCCCACAGGCGACTGGATGACCTCTCCCCAGTTCTTCGAGGAGGTGCGCAACCCGTTCACCGGACTGAACTTCATCTTCCTGACCGATGGAGCGCGCGGACTTCAATACATTCACGCAGGCAATCAGGGCTTTCTGCGCGACGGTGATGTGGTGCGGAACATCCTCTTCATGTACGACGCCTGGGATGAGGAGAACTGGGTGCGCGAGGTGCAGCTGCGCTACGCCTATCGCCCCTGGGATACTCAGCTGGCTCGCGACGCGCTGCTGCGCGAAGCCATTGCCTTCAACCGTCCTCTGATGGCGGTTCATCGCGACAGGATGGATCAGCCCCAGCTGCCGACCGCCATGCAGTTCCTCTGGGTGGAGGGCGATGTGCTCCTGTCGGCTTTCTATCGCGATGGCGAGTGGTGTGTGCTGCGGGCGTACGAGGTCAACGGCAGACCTGCTGAGGCGCGGTTCGCCTTCTACGGCGCTATCGAGCGGGCAGAGCGCGTTAACATGCTGCTGCGCGACCCGCAACCACTGCCCATTGCCGATAACACCTTAACCGTAACGTTCAAGCCACACGAGATTGTGACGGTGCGCCTGTTGCTGGAGAAGGCGCGCAAGCAGTTCCGCCCGCTGGATGACTACCGCAACGTGTGGGTGGAGACCACCACCAGAGCGCACCGTGCTTAACTGCTTGCAATGCCCGCGGTCTGTGCGGTAAAATATCAGCACGCACACGGTTCCAAAGGCGCCCGTGTCGTTTGTGCGGAAGCACGCACCTGCGACCACGGGCATTATTTGTCCTGTAGGGACAGTAGCATTTCCAGCATTGCTCGACAGGGAGTTGGTGAGAACGTATGCACTATCACGGTTTGCCAGAACCTGATGGATTGTATCACCCGGCGTATGAGCACGACGCCTGCGGTGTAGGTTTTGTTGTGCATATCAGGGGCGAGAAATCCCATGCGATTGTGGAGCAGGGCATCCAGATCCTGGAGAATCTGGTGCATCGTGGCGCTTCCGGCAGTGACCCGGAGACGGGCGACGGGGCGGGCATCCTCATCCAGATACCTCATCAGTTCTTCCTGCGCCAGCGCGATGGTAACCTGCCTGCGGAGGGCGGGTATGGTGTGGGTATGGTGTTCCTGCCGCGCGATGAGCGCGACCGGGCGCTGTGCGAGGCTGCCATCGAGACCGTGACCAAACAGGAGGGTCAGATCTTCCTTGGGTGGCGCGAGGTGCCGGTGGACAATGCGAAGATCGGTACGGCATCGCGCGCCGTCGAGCCGGTGATCAAACAGTTCTTCATCGGACGGTCAAAGCAACTGCCGGACCAGGAGGCGTTTGAACGTAAACTGTTTGTTATCCGTAAGGTGATCGAGAACCGCGTTGCTCGCTTACATCTGAAACAACCGGAGTACTTCTATATCTGCAGTCTTTCGTCACGAACCATTGTGTACAAAGGGTTACTGCTGGCGCATCAGATCAGCGGGTTCTATCTGGACCTCGCCGAGGCAGATGTGGTTACTGCGCTGGCGCTGGTGCATCAGCGCTTCAGCACCAACACCTTCCCCACCTGGCCTCTGGCGCACCCCTACCGCATGATCGCCCACAACGGCGAGATTAACACCCTGCGCGGCAACCGCAACTGGATGCGCGCCCGTGAGGCACAGCTGGGCTCGCCGCTGCTTGGCGAGGATGTGAAAAAGATAACGCCCCTCGTCACCGAAACGGGTAGCGACTCCGCCACACTGGACAACGCTCTGGAACTGCTGGTGCGCGGCGGACGCAGCCTGGCTCATGCCATGCTCATGCTCATCCCCGAGGCGTGGGGCAATCACCAGTTCATGGACGAGGACCGCAAAGCGTTCTACGAGTATCACGCCTGCATCATGGAGCCGTGGGACGGACCGGCGGCAGTGGCGTTCACCGATGGTCGGCAAATCGGTGCCATGCTGGATCGCAACGGTCTGCGCCCCGCGCGATACCTCGTCACCAAAGATGACCTGGTGGTGATGGCATCCGAGACCGGCGTGATGGATATTCCCGACGAGAACATCCGCTCGAAGTGGCGCCTTCAGCCGGGCAAAATCTTCCTCGTGGATACGGAGGAAGGGCGCATCATCGACGACGAAGAGGTCAAAGACCGGATAGTGCATCAGAAGCCGTATCGGCAGTGGCTTATCCAGAACCGGATCGAGCTGAGCAAACTGCCCGACCCGCCGCACGTGTACCTGCCCAATCACGAAACCATCCTCGAGCGGCAGAAGGTGTTCGGCTACACGCTGGAAGACCTGAACATGATCCTGACGCCGATGGCGGTGGATGGCGAGGAACCGGTGGGGTCTATGGGCAACGACACCCCCATCGCGGTGCTCTCTCAGCGTCCGCAGCTGCTGTATAACTACTTCAAACAGCTCTTCGCGCAGGTGACCAACCCGCCGATCGACCACATCCGCGAAGAGATCGTCATGTCGCTGGCGGACTACATCGGCAAGGACGGAAGCCTGCTGGAGGAGACGCCTGAACACTGTCGCCAGCTGCGCATCGACACGCCCATCCTGACCAACGTGGAGCTGGAGAAACTGCGCCACATCGAATCGGGTACCTTCAGCGCGCGCACCCTCTACATGCTCTTTGACCCCGACGCAGGTGCGGCGGGTATGGAGGTGGCGCTCACCCGTCTGTGCAAAGAGGCGAGCCGGGCTGTGGCGGAAGGCGTTAGCATCATCATTTTGTCCGACCGGGGTGTAGACCGCAACCATGCACCCATCCCCGCCCTGCTGGCGACCTCTGCGGTGCATCACCACCTGATTCGCGAGGGCACGCGCACGGCGGTGGGACTGGTGGTGGAGTCCGGCGAGCCGCGCGAGGTGCATCACTTTGCGCTGTTGATCGGCTACGGTGCCAGCGCGGTGAACCCTTATCTGGTCTTCGAGACGCTGGCGGACATGAAGCGCGAAGGTCTTCTGCCTGAAGAGCTCAGCTACGAGCAGGCGTGCAAGAACTTCATCAAGTCCATCAACAAGGGCTTGCTGAAGACGATGTCCAAGATGGGCATCTCGACCCTGCAGAGCTATCGCGGTGCGCAGATTTTCGAGGCGATCGGACTGCACGAGGAGGTCATCGACAGATACTTCACGCACACCGCATCGCGCATCAGCGGGGTGAAGCTGGACGTCATCGCCGAGGAGACGCTGGCGCGACACCGCTTCGCCTATCCGCCGGCGCCGGTGCCGGAGAATCTGGACCTGGACCCCGGTGGCTGGTACAAGTGGCGGCGCGGCGGCGAGTTCCACCAGATGAACCCCGACGTCATCGCCAAACTTCAGCACGCGGTGCGCACCGGCAACTATCAGATATATAAGGAATACGCGGAGCTGGTGAACCGGCAGAACGAGCAGCTCGCCACCCTGCGCGGACTGTTCCGCTTCAAGAAGGGCAGTCCCATCCCAATGGACGAGGTGGAACCGGTCAGCGAGATTGTCCAGCGGTTCGCTACCGGAGCCATGTCGCTGGGTTCCATCAGCAAGGAGGCACACGAGACGCTGGCAATCGCCATGAACCGGCTTGGTGGCAAGAGCAACACCGGCGAGGGTGGTGAAGACCCCGAGCGCTACATCCCTCTGCCCAGCGGTGACAGCAAACGCAGCGCCATCAAGCAGGTGGCGTCGGGGCGGTTTGGCGTCACCACACATTACCTGGTGAACGCCGATGAGCTGCAGATCAAGATGGCGCAGGGCGCCAAGCCGGGCGAGGGCGGACAGCTACCCGGACACAAGGTGAGCAAGTATATCGCCAAGGTACGCCACTCCACGCCGGGCGTCACGCTCATCTCGCCGCCGCCGCACCACGACATCTACTCCATCGAGGATCTGGCGCAGCTTATCTTCGACCTGAAGAACGTCAATCCGTATGCGCGCATCTCGGTGAAGCTGGTGGCGGAAGTGGGCGTGGGGACGGTGGCGGCAGGCGTCGCGAAGGCACACGCCGACCATATCCTCATCAGCGGTTTCGAAGGCGGTACCGGTGCGTCGCCGTTATCGTCCATCAAGCACGCCGGTATCCCCTGGGAGCTGGGCATCGCCGAAACCCAGCAGGTGCTGGTGAAGAACAACCTGCGCGGGCGCGTGGTGTTGCAGACCGACGGTCAGCTCAAGACCGGTCGCGACGTGGTAATCGCCGCTCTGCTGGGGGCAGAGGAGTTCGGCTTCTCCAGCGCGGCGCTGGTGGCGCTGGGGTGCATCATGATGCGCGTGTGCCATCTGAATACCTGTCCCGTCGGCATCGCCACACAGGACCCGGTTCTGCGGGAGCGGTTTGCCGGTAAACCCGAGCACGTGGTCAACTTCTTCACCTTCGTGGCTCAGGAAGTGCGCGAGATTATGGCAGAACTCGGCTTCCGCACCTTCGACGAGATGGTGGGGCGGGTGGATATGCTGGAGACGCGCGAGGCGATTGACCACTGGAAGGCGAAGGGGGTGGACGTGAGCCTGCTCCTGCAAAAGCCGGATGCAGACCCGAACGCGCGCCTGCGTTGTGTGGAGAAACAGGACCACGGGCTGGAGAAGCAGATCGATATCCAGCTGCTGGAGTGGTGCAAGCCTGCTCTCGAGCGAGGCGAAAAGGTGGAACTGAGCCTGCCAATCCGCAACTGCAACCGCACGGTAGGCACCATGCTCAGCGGCGAGATTGCCCGACGCTACGGCGAGGAAGGTTTGCCCGACGACACCATCCGCATCCACTTCAAGGGTTCCGCCGGGCAGAGCTTCGGCGCCTTCCTGCATAACGGGGTGACGCTGATACTGGAGGGCGACGCCAACGACTATCTGGGCAAGGGCATCTCTGGCGGGCGCATTATCGCCTATCCGCCAAAGGGGTGCGACTTCCCCTCGCATGAGAATATCATCGCAGGCAACACTCAGCTATATGGCGCAACGGGCGGCGAGGTGTTCCTGAGCGGAGTGGTGGGCGAGCGATTCGCCGTGCGCAACAGCGGCGCCCGTGCCGTGGTGGAAGGTGCAGGCGACCACTGCTGTGAGTACATGACAGGTGGAGTGGTGGTGGTGCTGGGCAAGACGGGGCGTAACTTCGCCGCCGGCATGAGCGGTGGAGTCGCCTTCGTGTGGGATATCGACGGGCTGTTCGAGAAGCGCGTGAACTTCGGAGGCGGTTCCATCCTGCTGGAGCCGGTAGAAGACCCCGAGGATATCTCCTTGCTTCGCGACCTGGTGGAGCGCCACTACCGCTACACGGGAAGCCTGCGCGCCAAAGAGGTGCTGGATCGCTGGAGCGAGGTGCTTCCCCAGTTCGTGAAGGTCATCTCGGTGGAATACAAGCGCGTGCTGGCAGAGATGGCTCAGGAGCAATCCGCCGAGCAGATGGTGATGGACTGAGGTGGTGAATCAATGGCTGACCCAATCGGCTTTTTGAAATACACTCGCGAGACCGCGCCGTACCGACCGCTGGAGGAGCGCAAGCGCGACTGGCTGGAAGTGCATACCCACATGCCCGCCGACCGACTGCAGCGACAGGCGGCGCGATGCATGGACTGTGGGGTGCCTTTCTGCCATCTGGGTTGTCCGCTGGGCAACATCATCCCCGACTGGAACGATCTGGTGTATCGCAACAAGTGGCGAGAGGCGCTCCGACGCCTGCACGCCACCAACAACTTTCCGGAATTCACGGGGAGGCTGTGCCCCGCTCCCTGCGAGACTGCCTGCGTGCTCGGCATCAACCAGCCTGCCGTCACCATCAAGCAGATTGAGGAGCATATCATCGAGTACGGGTTCGAGAAGGGCTGGATCGAACCGGAGCCACCACCCACCCGCACCGGCAAGCATGTCGCCGTGGTGGGTTCCGGACCCGCAGGGCTGGCGGCGGCTCAGCAGCTCAATCGCGCCGGTCACTGGGTGACGGTCTTCGAGCGGGCAGACCGCATCGGTGGGCTGTTGCGCTACGGCATCCCCGACTTCAAGCTGGACAAATGCATTTTGGATCGTCGTCTGCAGCTGATGGAGGCTGAGGGTGTTCGGTTCGAGGCGTGCGTGAACGTAGGGGTAGACCTGAGCGCGGCGGAACTGCTTGCGGGGTTCGACGCGGTGGTGCTCACAGGCGGTTCTACCATCCCGCGCGACCTGCCGGTACCCGGGCGCGAGCTGAAGGGCATCCACTTCGCCATGGAATATCTCACCCAGCAGAACCGTCTTAATGCAGGCGACAGCATCCCACCCGACCAGCGCATTACCGCCGAAGGCAAGCGCGTGGTGATTATCGGCGGCGGCGATACCGGCGCAGACTGCCTCGGCACCGCGCACCGGCAGGGGGCGAAGGAGGTCTACCAGATTGAGCTTCTGCCCAGACCGCCGGCGGAACGCGATGAGATAACGCAGCCCTGGCCCACCTATCCGATGATTCTGCGCACCTCCAGCGCGCATGAGGAGGGCGGTATCCGCGACTGGAGCGTCAACACCAAATGGTTTGAGGGCGACGAGCATGGCAACGTGAAGCGGCTGCACGCCGTGCGACTGGAATGGTACACCGACTCCAGCGGGCGCAGGCAGTTCCGCGAAATCCCGGGCAGTGAGTTCAGCCTCGAAGTGGATCTGGTGTTGCTCGCCATGGGGTTCCTGTATCCTCAGCACGATGGACTGCTCGACTCTCTGGGTGTCGAGTACGACCCTCGCGGCAACGTGAAGACCTGCGACTATGCCACCAGCGTGCCGGGTGTGTTCGCGGCAGGGGATATGCGGCGTGGGCAGTCGCTCATCGTGTGGGCGATTGCCGAGGGGCGCGAGGTGGCGCACTATGTAGACCGATACCTGATGGGACGTTCCTACCTGCCCCTCACGGGCGCGAAACTGCTGTAAGCGACGTCTCCCCCATATCGGGGACGGGCGTCCAGGCAAGTCAAGTGACTGCGAGGGTGTTGAAAAAAGACCAACCCTGACCCCTCGCCCCCCTTCCCGACGCGGGAAGGGAGAGACCGGAACCTCTCCCCGCTTCGGGGAGAGGCAGGGAGAGGGGTGTGAAAGCGCTTTTGTAGCGTTTCTGGTCGTCAAATCGT
>CAKZNX010000292.1 GCA_937132045.1 uncultured bacterium | reverse complement strand
GCTCAGCCTGGTTGCCAGCCACGTGGCACGGCTTGGGTGCAGTTTTGCCGAGTACCTGCACTCCATGCGCAACCCGCTGGACGCCCTGCGACAGGCTCGGTACACCTTTGAAAGTATGACAGGTCATGACGGAGGCATCCACGATGCCTTCGCCGTATCGTACCGGGCGTTGAGTGCAGACGCACAGGAGGTACTTCAAGCTGCAACAGCTATCGCTGCGCCAACCCTGAGCGTGCGGCTGTTGCGTTCGCTATGCACTCAACTGAAACCGATCTGCTTCGAGCAGGCGATTGACGATCTGGTGGATGTCACGCTGTTGGCGCGTCAGAGCGAGGGGCGCCTGTATCTGCACGAGCTGGTACGACTGTTCGTTGAGGATATCGCAGGTGAACACCGTCTGCAGGAGTACCGGCTACGCGCGTGCAGTGTGCTGGCGTTGTGGTTCGAGCAGGCAAACGCGCAGGGGCGCTGGGAGAGGGTGCGCGAGGAAATCCACACGGCGCGAGTTCTGCTGCAGGTTGACAGAGGGCAGGCTCCTTCTGAGGCAACGCTATCGCTGACGTTCCACCTGGCGGTGACTCTTTCTGAGCACTGTGACTACGAGGAGGCAGTACACCTGCTGGAAGCGGCGCTATCAGCCACGCGGGTTTTGAATCCGGTGCGGACCGCGCTCCGTATGAAGCAGCTGGGCAACGTCTGCGAGCAGGCACGTCTGCCCGAGAAGGCACTGGATTACGCGAAGGGCGCGTTGCATCTGGCTCAGCAACACTTACCGCCGGGCGCTTCAGACTTGGTGGAGTACCTGACCGTGATGGGTTACGTGCTCAAAATGACCAACAATCTGGCGGAGGCAAGAGGTTTCTACGATCAGGCACTTCAGCAGGCAATCGCTGCTCACGGTCGCGAGCATCCTGGCGTAGCAACGCTCCTGAACAACCTGGGCACGCTCCATGAGGCGCAGGGTGACTTTTCTGTGGCGCTCGAATACCTTCAGCAGGCACAGGCGATTGACGAAGCACTATTCGGACGACAGCACACAAGGGTGGCTATTCGCCTGAACAACATGGGTCGCGTGCTGGCGAAGCGAGAGCAGTATGCATCAGCGATGAGGTGTCATCAGGAGGCGTCTGCCATTTACGAGAAGCTGCTGGGTGAGCGGAGCGCGGATTTCGGGGTCAGCCTGTTCTACTTGGGCGATGCGCTCAGAGGGATGAGAGACATCGGCGGGGCACGCGCCGCCTAGTGCCGGGCTCTGGACGTTCTTGAACGGGTATATCGTCCCACGCACCCGGATATTGAGGTGGTACGGCGCCGTCTGCAGGATCTATGAGGGGTCAGGTGATGAAGAAGCGTCCTGGTATCCGTCGAGCGCTGTGTGGACTGCTGGTAGCGCTGTGTACCTGCCAGGCTGCACAGTCTCAAAGCGCGAGACAGTGGGAGCGACGTCTTGACCTGAGCGCTCACTACGCCAGCGGGCAGATATTGCCCGCAGTAGCTGGCGACGACAAGAGTCGTCTGGTTCATACTGCTTCGCAGGCGGCAGAGTTATGGACGAAACTGGAAGGCAGTTCGCGCCTGCTGGTAGAGCTTCTGCCGCTCACAGCCGACACACTCAGCCGCCCGCAGAACAGGGATGACTTCCTTGCCAGACTCGAACGGCTGCAGGTGCTGTTGTCGCAGCTTCAGCCACCCTTGGGTGAGATGAGCGACGCTCTCGCGCGGCTCGAGCATCGCGTGATGCCCCTGCCGTACCGGCTTGCCCTTTATCCCAGCCTGCACTTACGACTACACCGCGGAACCCTGTGGTTGCTTGCCGGTGCGACGTGGAGCGATGACTCGATAGCCCTCGATATGACGGCGCAGTACATCCGAATCGGCATCGTTGACGAGGGCGTCGGGCTCTCTCTGCGGCACGACCTGAACCCACAGAAACAGCGTGCCTCGCGCGCTCTGCAGGCGCTGGGGCAGGAGATGCGTAGCCTGAGCGGTGCGGACAGTCGCACCCTCACGCGATTGATCACCTCCCTTCAGCAGCTTTCCGCTTTCACGCTGTCCCAGCAGATACCTGTGTGGGCAGACGACGGCGTGTTGTGGAGTGTGTCAGGGCAATACCTGTGGGCAGATTCGGCGCTGGGAGAGCATTCCGGGACGACGGTCTTCAGCCTTGTGCTGGCTTGGATGGACAGGATGTCTTCTTATGGCAGGAATCATCAGCCCGTCCTTCGCCGGTGGGAGTGGCAGGTAGGTGTCGAGCACCGCTTCCGCTCCCGGTTGACAGAGGGCTTCAGCGCCATATTTGTCCGATGGCGTCCAGCACGACAGCTGTGGGACTGCTCCCTGTTCTGGTCGCATCGGCAGACGAGTGGCGACGAACTGGGGATTGCCCTGCCTACCCACGTGGGGATCGCCCCTTACTGACGGCGGATGTGTGTCTGTATAATATCAGGGGCAAGTCTCAGGGAGGTGTGTGTATGGACAGGAATATTCTGGAAGTACTCGATAACCCTTACCCGGAGCGAGACTATCTGATCAAACACGTCTGCGCCGAGTTCACCTCGGTCTGTCCCAAAACTGGCAACCCCGATTTTGGCACCATCACCATCGAGTATGTGCCCGACAGGAAGTGCGTGGAACTGAAGTCGCTCAAGTATTACCTCTTCGCCTACAGGAACGAGGGTATCTTTTACGAAACGGTGGTGAACAGGATACTGGATGACCTCGTGGCGGTGTGCGCTCCCCGCCGGATGACGGTGACCGGGGAGTTCAATGTGCGCGGGGGGATATACTCGGTGATCATGGCAAACTACGAGAGGGGAGCAGGATAGTCTGCGATGCGTGTATACATTGTTCGGCACGGGCAGTCCACCAACAACGCTGGCGAGACGCTTCTAAATGACCCGCCGCTGACCCCGCTTGGGCGAAAGCAAGCACAGCGGGCGGCGAAGTGGCTGGCTGACGAACCGGCGCCCATTCACTGGTTGTTCACGTCCCCGCTTTTGCGCGCCCAGCAAAGCGCTGCGTTGATGGCACCCGTGCTGGAGCTGGAGCCGGAAACGTGGGATGACCTGCAGGAATACGACGCACAGATGGAGACTGCAGAGGAGGCGTGGGAACGTGCTCAACGTGTTGCCCGACATGTGTTACAGCGCTTTGGCGCCCGCGAGGACAACAACATCGTGCTGGTTACCCATGCAGGCATCGGAGCGTGGATCCCCAGCGTACTGATCAGTGCCCCGAGTACCACACGTTTCTCGTTCTTCAACGGCGCTATCACCCTTCTGGAATGGGATGAGCGCGGCACGGTGCGCATTCGATATGCGAATTTCGTCGCGCACCTGAGCAAGGAGATGATTACCTGAGTTGCGAAATCTGTAGAAACGCCAAATACCCAGGAAGGGCAGGTGTTTCAGATGGGACGGGCAATCGTCATCGCTCTGGTGGTGGTGCTGGTATTGACCGGGGCGCTGGTATGGTTCACGCGCGGTCGTTCGGCGCAGGACCTGTTGCTGGCAGCCACTCGCGGCGATGCGGAGACGGTGCGGCTTCTACTCGACCGCCGTGTGGACGTGAACGCGCGGGATCAGCACGGCAAGACCGCTCTGTTCTGGGCGTCGATGGGAGGCTCGGTGGACGTGGTGAACCTGTTGCTGGAGCGCGGAGCGGACGTGAACATGGCTGACCAATTCGGGGTGATGCCGCTGATGGTGGCGGCAAATCCGCGCCAGCGCAATCAAACGGCGGTGTTGCTGGCTCTGCTTGACAAAGGCGCCAACATCAACGCCCAGGATACGAACGGTAGAACTGCGCTGATGTACGCTCTTTCCGACAACGAGGTGGAGAGCGCCAAAATCCTGATCGAGAGGGGAGCCGACGTCAACGTCGCCAACAACTACGGCGAGACCGCCCTGACCCTCGCGGTGAGATTCGGCAACCCGGAAGTGGTGAAACTGTTGCTGGCGAAGGGCGCACGTGTGGATGTGAAGACCAACGGCGGTGAAACCCCGTTGCAGCTGGCTCGCAAATTCAACGCCAAAGAGGTGGAAAAGCTTCTGGTGCAGGCGGGGGCGAAGGAGTAGACGCCACACCTCGCCCCCGTGGAACGGGCTCATCGTGGAGGTGGAATGTTCTGCGTGGACTGCCCCGCAGGGGGCACGTACACCGGCGGCATTCCGGGCGCGGGCGATGCCCATCCCCCCTGAGGCATTGCCTGCTGCATCTCTTTAAGCCGCTTCTGCCACGCGTCTTCCTCGCTCATCCTGCTGGAACGCGGCACCACCGGTGTGATGAAACGGTCTATCATGAACACCACAAACGCCAGCAATATCACCGCGGCGAGGATGATTACCGGTGTGGAAACGCTCTGGTGCAGCCTGTCGCCACCTTTGTCTTTGCGGATAACCTGCGGCATCGTCTCGAGTACCTCCTCTCTTCGACGCAGGGTCAGCGCATGACCGTGCGCTGACCCTGATCTGGACGATTACTCCCCCGACGCGGTGTGCTGTCGCATGTAGGTGACGCGCTGAGCCTTCACGTGACCATCCGCGAAGATGAAGTTCGCCACGCCACTGTGCACGTACAGCGTGCGGTCGTTGGACAGGGGTACAGGCATCACGGTACCGTCGTCGTTGAGGTTACCGCTGGCGTAGTCCCAAAAGCTGCCGACACCATCCAGTCTCTGGCGCTTGATCGCGCGATTAGGATGGTAGCCAGCAGGGAATCCGCCCTCAGCCGGGTACGCTGCCGCCATGCCTGCCATCACGGTCTGACGGGTGCCTGGGTAGTTGTCCAGGCTGCAACACCCGCCGAACCAACCGGGACCAGCGCCCACCAATCCTTCCATAAACATGATGGTGTCTGCCGGTCTGCCCAGCTTGGCGATGGTGGCACCCTTCGAGCAGCCCCAGCCCCAGCTCTGGCATCCGGGGTCCTGCCCGCACAGGAAATCGGGACCACCACCGGGGGCGTTCCATGCGCTTTCGGGGTTTATCGGGTCATAGTTCACGTAGCTCTGGTTGATACCGTACGTCAGCGACCCCCAACCACTCTCGCCGCCGGGAACGGTCAGGCGGGTGTCGGCTGTGGGACAGGTAAACACCGCTCGGTTCCCTTTCGCCACAGGGCGCCCAGCAGAATCATATACTGCCGCACGCCCAGCCTTGACGTATGGGTAGATGAGGTCGGGCCAGTACTCTCCCCAGGACGTGCCGGAATACGCCGCGCGGAAGTTGGGGTTGATCAGGTCCCCGCCTCCGCCGCATCCGGTACGCAGGTTGCTCTTCACCCACATCGGTGAACCGGTCTCGTCATAGTCCTGCGAGTACATCAGCCATGCGTTCGCGATCTGTTTCATGTTGCTGACGCAGGTTGCCTGACGAGCCTTTTCTCGCGCCTGTGCGAAAACGGGAAAAAGGATCGCCGCCAGTATCGCGATAATCGCGATAACCACCAGCAGCTCAATCAG
>CAKZNX010000291.1 GCA_937132045.1 uncultured bacterium | reverse complement strand
AGGTCCTCGATGTCGCGCAGAACCAGCACCTCGCGCAGGTTGGGGGGCAGTCTGTCTACTGCCTCGCGCACTTTCTGGCGTATCTCCTCGTCCAGCACCACCTGCTGAGGGTTCTGCGCCGCGAAGTCCACCATCTGGCGCATCAGCGTCTCGGCGTCCTCTTCCTCGTTCAGAGGCTGGTCCAGCGAGATGGTGGGATGCGCCAGCTGCTGTTGCTGTTTGCGGACGCACAGATTGCGCGCGATGCGATACAACCAGGTCGCGAAGGATGCATCTCCGCGGAACTGTGGCAGCGCACGGTAAGCGCGGATCATCGCTTCCTGCAGAACGTCCGCCGCCAGGTCCGGGTTGGCGCAGGCGCGCGTCATCGCACGGTACACCTGCGCCTGATAGCGGTGTACGAGACGGTCGAATGCCCGGCTGTCTCCCTGCTGGGCGGCGCGAATGAGATGACGATCCTCCCGACCGGACATGGATATGCCTCTCCTCCTCTTTATTCGTTCGCGCCGCCCCATCAGGTTTCCTCTGCTTACCGGCTCTGGCGAAAGGTCAGCATCGTCAGCGAGAGGGGTGGGAAGTTGGTGCGCACGACGCCTCGGCTGGCGCGTGCCTCGCCCTTCACGATGCGTACCGCCTCCGGGTTCTCGAAACTGTTCTGCGCGGTGGGGCTGTTGCCCGCCAGCGTTGCCGTTGTCACCGAGGCTCTGGGCGCGAAGTCCTTCAACACCACGTCCACAGTCAGCGCCGAGTCGGGATGGCGGTTGGTCACCACCAGTGTCAGTTCGGTGCCGTTCGGGTTCACCGCTGCCACCGCGTCGAGGAGAGGTGCTTTGGCGACGGCGGGCAGGTCACCCAAACCAGCAACTGAGAAGGCAGGCGAAGTGACCGTCAGCCCCGCTGGGATACATCCAGACAGGTTCACCAGCATCTCATGCGCCAGCTGCACCGGGTTCTTCCACATAAACTCCCGGTGCTTGCGCAGACCGCCGCCGTGGTTCATCAGCGCGCTGTGCGTGATCATCTCTACCAGGTCGCCCAGCCGAATGGCGGTATTCACGATACCCGAAAGATAGATGGCTTCGGTAATGGTCTGGTTATTGACCGCGTTCGGCGTCATAATCTGCAGTTCGGTGATGGCGATTCGCGGAGGTTTCACCCGTCTCGCCATCTGCCTGCCCAGCTCCGCGAGGTGCCCCTCGTACCATACGGGGAACGCAGCGATGGCGCGGTATACTCTGTCCGCCGGCGCGTCGGCGGGAACGGCGTGTGCAATGAGCGTATGAATGGACAGCGAACGCAGAATGTCGGCACATCGCTCGATGACCGGCTCGTTCCAGTGAGCGTCCTGCCCACAGGCGATGACTTCGATGGTGGGGTCTACCGCCTTCATCGCCTGCACAAAGCGCCGATACCTCTCGGCGTACTCCTCCCGGGTACAGTGCCCAATCTGCCAGTCGCCCCAGAGCTCGTTTCCGACTTCCCAGTAGCGCACCCGGTAGGGTTCAGGGTATCCGTTTTCGGCGCGTCGGCGTCCCTGTGGTGTGCTGGGGCTACCGTTGCAGTATTCCACCCAGCGCGCCGCCTCCTCAGGGGTGCCGTTGCCCGCGTTGACGCAGATGAGTGGTTCGCAACCGATCGCCCGGCAAAGCGCGATGTATTCGTCGGTGCCCACGTGGTTGTATTCCACCACGTCGTGCCATGCCGGGTTGGGGCGCAGTGGACGCTGGTCTATCGGTCCCACGCCGTCCTCCCAGTGATAACCGGAGACGAAGTTGCCTCCGGGAAAGCGCAAAAGGGGCAGTTTCGCCTCTTTGCACGCCTTGACCACATCAGGGTCGAAGCCTTTCACGTGGTCGGCGGGGAAGAGCAAACATTGATCCAACCACACGGTGCCGGGCGAGTCGACGGACAGGGTGAGCAACAGCATCTCACCCCGCTCGATACCGCTTCTGTCCACGTTTAGTCGCAGGCTGTATTTGCGCCATCGGGTGGTAAGCCTGCCCAGCCTTCCCTCTGCCAGCACGCGCCTCTCGTCGGCGGTGCGGATGCTTGCCCGCAGGTTGCCGGCGTTGCCCTTTGCCCACACGGTCAGCACCACCCTTCCGACGCGATGCAGTGGCAGGAAGATGGGCTGTGCCACGCCCACCTCCCGCGAGGAGAGCGAGCGCACCTCGATGCGCTGAGAGGTCTCCGGGTTCACCCGGTCGTCGCCGTCCAGCGAGTAGCGCACCTCGCCGATGCCGGTGCGCATCCAGCCGTAAGCGGCTCCTTCCTGCAGGCTCTCCTCCAGCCGGCGCAGAATGGGGCGGGTGATCGGCTCCGGCACGCCCCACCAGGAAAAGTGGTGGGGCAGAGTTTCCCCTGCTGGTCTGCCACCGAACAAGAAACGGGTGGCGGGCTCGAAGCCGGGATTGAGCAGCACCTGCGCCCAGATGCCGTGATAGACGTTGCGCCCGAGGTGCTCGGTGAATTTGCCGAACAGCAGTGGACTGATGGCGCCCTCGCGTCGCTCTGATGCGAACACCTCCAGGCGCGGCGCACTGTCCTCCACGAAGCGAACCAGCGGTTCCATCGTCCTCCTCACTACGTCAGGATTTTTCGAAGCATGTTCAGTGTTTCGTCGATCTGTTCCCTGCTCTCGAAACCGATGATGAAGCTATCCACGCATCGCTGTGCAATCACGAAGCGCAGGCTCTGCTCACGCTCCTGCGGGGTGGTGAACCTGCCCTCACCGAAAATCTTCATGCCGATAACGCCCTTTCCCGAGGAGCGCATCTGCCGAAGGAGCTCGGCGATATCTTCGGGTTTGCCGTCCATCGCAGTACCGCGGTGGTTGATGCGCGCCAGCTGCACCTGCACCCACGGCGATTCCTGTGCTGTCTTCAGCGCGGGGTAGCTGTGGCACGAGGTACCGTGCGCCCGGATAATCTTCTTGTGCCTTGCCTCCTCCAGCGCATCCACCATCGGACGCAGGTCGGCGGTCCATGTGGGCGAAGTGGTGCAGTGCAACAGAATGGTGTCGATGTAGTCGGTGTTCAGCTCTTGCCGGAACCGGTCGAGCGCCTTCTTCGCGTCATCCACTCGCTCCGGCAAGCCATGTGGCATGAACCAGATTTTGCTCTGGATGGTGACCTTCTCGCGCGGAATGCCCTTCAGCGCATCTCGCAGGTAGGGGTGCGTGCCGTACAGGTCGGCGGTGTCAAAGAAGGTGATGCCCTGATCGTAGGCGTGGCGCATGAGGGCGATAAATGCGTCCTTGCCCATGCGGGTGTGGTTGGACTGGCGCATCCAGCCGCGCATTCCGGTGCCGATGCCCACGAACGAGGCTTTGATGCCCGTCTTGCCCAGTGTCACCTGCTGGGTGGGTGAACGCACAGGTGGCTTCTGCTGCTGAGCGTCGGCGACACCTTCGATCAACAGTCCCCCCGCTCCAGCCAGCGCACCAGTGATAAACTCCCGTCGAGTGATGGGTTGCATGTCATCCTCTCCTTCAGTTGCTGATATTCGATTATACGCACAGTCGTGGAACAGAGTCCACATGACAGTGGTAACATGTGGGCGACGGTGCACGTCCTATAGTCGATTTGACGCACCGACAGGGGGTGTGGTGTCATGAAACGAACGGGACTGCTTGTCATTGGCGTGGTTATCGTGTTGATTGCGGGATTGTGGGTATGGAATAGATGGCGTCACCTCGACGTTCCCGTCTACCAGGGCTTATCCGGATCATCCGAACCGGCTCGACAGCCCGGCGCGATGTTGCAATCCAGCGAGCTGGCGGATAGGGGCGAACCGGGACCGATGGGCGGAGAGCCGGCAGTCGGAGCCACACTGGCGACTCTCTCTGCCAGTCAGCCTCAGCGCTACCTGATCCGAA
>CAKZNX010000290.1 GCA_937132045.1 uncultured bacterium | reverse complement strand
GTCATTGCGAGGAGCGAAGCGACGAAGCAATCCCCCCTCGCCTCCCGTGTCATTGCGAGGAGCGAAGCGACGAAGCAATCCCCCCTCGCCTCCCGTGTCATTGCGAGGAGCGAAGCGACGAAGCAATCCCCCTCGCCCCCCGTGTCATTGCGAGTAGCGCGGCGACGAAGCAACCCACCTCGCCTCCCGTGTCATTGCGAGGAGCGAAGCGACGAAGCAATCCCCTCCGCATACCCCTGCCCCCGTGTCATTGCGAGGAGCGAAGCGACGAAGCAACCCACCTCGCCTCCCGTGTCATTGCGAGGAGCGAAGCGACAAGGCAACCCACCTCGCCTCCCGTGTCATTGCGAGTAGCGAAGCGACGAAGCAATCCCCTTCGCCCCCCGTGTCATTGCGAGTAGCGCGGCGACGAAGCAACCCACCTCGCCTCCCGTGTCATTGCGAGGAGCGAAGCGACGAAGCAATCCCCTCCGCATACCCCTGCCCCCGTGTCATTGCGAGGAGCGAAGCGACGAAGCAATCCCCCCTCGCCTCCCGTGTCATTGCGAGGAGCGAAGCGACGAAGCAATCTCCTCCGCACACGGCAAGATATTGGAGCTTGCTTCGCCTGCCTTGGAGGCAGGCTCGCAATGACACGGGGGTATCGTAAGACACAGGGGGATGCCTTCGTCTACGTTGCAGTCGAAACGATTTCCCAGCATCAATAAAACCAGAACACCCACCAGTTCTTCATGGGCTTCCCGTCGTCATCTCTCGAGCGGTTCCGGTAGCCGGGCATGTTCTGCCACCAGTATACCAGCCACCTGCCCATGCAGTCGGGCGCTAGGTCGGCGTAGCGCTTTAGCACCTCACTCGTCCATGGCTTCGCCAAATCCTCGCCACCGGGTCCACTGCCGATGCGCCAGTCCTCGATGGTGGACATCACCGGTTCGGTATTGTTCAGGTCGTAGTGGGCGCGGGCATTGGGCGGGAAGTGCACGTTGCCGCCAGCTGCCACGTAGTTCTCGATGCGCCATGTTTGACTGCCGTCGGTGACCACGGCGGTGTGCGGATCGGGATAGCGAATCCCCTTGCCCTCGCCCCAGAGGGGATAGAACGAGTTGAACGGCAGTCGGTAACGCCGGTCCAGGTCGAAGCCGGCGTATTCGGAGAAGTATCGGGTGAAATACGGTATGGCACGGCTGTGCGCCAGCCCTTCCATCGAATGCCCGAGGTTCTCCATCGCGCAGCCGATGCCGCGGTCGTGATTGATGCAGTTGATGCGCACTGACCTGCCTGTCCACTCCTGGTCGGGATCGCCGCCGTTGCCTGCCTGCACGTATTTGCCCGGAATGCGTCGGAAGCGTTCATCGTACACCGGCTTCAGCTCCACGCACTCCAGACAGCGGAAGTCGCCGGTAGCCGCAGCCGTGAACCATACCTCGTGCACATAGCCCCGGTTTACCAGCTCATCCAGACGCAGGAATCGGCGCTTATTGCGCGGGTCGCGTACGCCAATATACTCGGCGAACCGTTGGGAAAAGAAGGCGTTGTAGTCGCAGTTGACTTCCGGCTCGCGCACGTGCGGCTTGGTGGGCGATTTCGAGCTGTTCTTCTCTTTGCGGTCGGGGTCACGCAGGTCCACAAACCGCCAGACAGAGTACTCCAGAAACGGTGGACTATCGGTATCGCGATAGCCGTGGTAGCGGCTGGCTTCGCGCATCGCGGCGATAAGCTGCTGGGCGAGGCGCAAAGGCTTCTCCGGTTCCACCTGATTCGAGAAGTTGATCAGTAACACTCGCGGACGCATCTGACGCAGGCGGTCGTGGTTGCGCACGATCCACGCGTCCGAGTTGGCTTTACTCCATCGGTTGGGCCAGGTAGTGGGATCTGCCGGGTCAGCCAGTAGTCTGGGCGTGCCGTCGGTGTGGAAATGGCGTTGCCAGTCGTTCAGCCCCGATGAGGATGTCTGCAGATAGCGCATTACCTTCTCCCTGCTACAGTAGTCAGGTATCGGTTCAGCCGTCTGGATACCGGAATCCTGCTCACGGATGGGATGTCGCCGGTTGCCGGGGTTCTCGTCCTGTTCCGACGAAACCGGATATCCAATCAGGCTTACTTTTCTATAGCATCTCGGTTGACCTTTACAGATTTTTCTTTGAAAATACCGGAAACCCATTGACTTTTTTGGAACATCTACTTATACTTATGCTATCATGGTTCTATAACGCTCTGGCGCCAGTTTCACTCCGTTTCGCGAGAAGAGGGTGCACAGTGAAAGTCAAGCACGTTTGGGTGCGACAGCAGGTGCTGGAGGAGATCCGGCAGGGCAGATATGGCAACCGTCTGCCGACGAAGCAACAGCTCGCCGAGCGGTTCGGTGTTAGCATCGGTACGGTGTCACGCGCACTCGAATCGCTCTGCCAGGAAGGCTGGCTCGAGCTGAAACGGGGGGCTGGCATCTACGCCTGCGTACCCGCCATTCCTCGTATCCTACAGGTTGCCTTCGTGGTCAGTTCGCCTGCCGACGTGGTGGAGCATACCTATCACGGTCCCCTCTTCCGCGCTCTGTGCGATGTGTGCGCCGAGAAGAACATCAACCTGATGGTCGCTTCCAGCCCCGTTGCCGACTGGCACTCCCTGCCGGAACGTTATCCTGATACGGCACTCTTTGTGGTCGGTCCGCCTCGGCACAGTGTCGATGTGTTACGCAGCCTGTGGCAGGCGCGTGTTCCGCTGGTGGTGGTGGGCGGGTCATGGCGGGAGGCAGTGCCGTTCCCAACGATAGACAGCGACAACGAGGCAGGCGCCCGACGAGGAGTGGAGTATCTGTTGCATTTGGGGCATCGGCGCATCGCCTATGTGAACGGTACGGAAGGCAGCAGCAACTGTCGCGACCGCCTTGAGGGATACCTGACCGCCCTGCGCGCGTGGGATATCGAGCCGCAACCGCAGTGGCTTATCCGCCCTGATGACGACACCCACCTCTCGCCGTCCGCCCGCAATGCGCTGATGGACCTGTTGCTGACGCCCGAACGCCCGACAGCGGTGTTCTGTGCAGGCTATTTTCTGGCGCTGGACGTGATGGCTCTTACGGAGAGCCTGGGGATCGCCATTCCACAGCAGCTGAGCATTCTGGGTGTAGATGACCCGGTATCGGCGCGGTATCTGAACCCGCCACTGACCACATTGCGACAGCCACTGCATGAGATGGGCAGGCGTGCCGCGCAGGTGCTGTTAGACGGATTGTTGCACGGGGCGATGCCCGAGCCTGTGCATGAGAAGCTACCGGTAGAACTGGTCACACGAGGGTCGTGCGCTCCGTCGCCGGAACTTACAGGGTAGCAATCGTCTGCTTCAGCGGACGTTAGCGATACAAACAACAACTCGCTCGAGGAGGTCGTTTCAACCATGCGACGCAGCGGTTTCACGCTGATTGAGCTGCTGGTAGTTATCGCGATTATCGCGATACTGGCAGCCATCCTGTTCCCCGTCTTCTCGCAGGCACGCGAGCAGGCACGCAAGACCGCCTGTCTGTCCAACACGAAGCAGATCGGGCTGGCGGTGAACATGTATGTGCAGGACTACGATGAGAAGTTCTTCCCGCAGCCCTGGCCCGGTGGGTGCGCAGAGGTGGGTTACTTCACCACGAACCCCAACCACCCGAGACAGCACTGGGCAACCATGATCTACCCTTACGTGAAGAACGGTGGGGTGTTCGACTGCCCGAGCTACTCTGGTACCACCTACGTGGCGTCTTACGCACTCTGGGTATGTGGCGATCCGGAGCGAAGGCGCATCGTGCCGTTTGTGGAATACGGCATCAACGAGATTCTGCTGGGCAGCAGCACGGGCGTCTCCCTGGCGGCAATTCAGACACCCGCCAGCATCGGCATCATCGCCGACAACAACTACATCTTCAGCTGGCGCAACTGTCTGGTGGGTCCGCTGGACACTCAGCCCCGGCTCTACTGGCCGGAAGGTCGCGGTGGATGGGAGTTCTATCAGGGCAACCCGCGTCATCAGGGCGGTATGAACTTCGTGTATGCCGACGGGCATGCGAAGTGGGCGCGCTCTGCCAACAATCCCACTCCCAAATCGGATCGCCCGTACGAATGGGGCTACTACCCCGTGATGATGTCGGACGATACGTGTACACCTCCATAGGAATAGGATGAGGCGAACATGAACAAGAACGTGTCGGCTCCGCTCGCAATCGCGGTTATTGTGCTGGTGCTGCTCGTGGTCGGTTTCTTCCTCTACAAGGGGATAACGGGGGGCGTTCAGGGCAACGGACGCGAGGGAGATGTGCAGGCAGCCCCGCCGGTGCCCGGTGGAGGAGCACCACCGAACGCCGCGATGCCGGGCACGCAGTAGCCACAACACCACACAGGGGAGCGACCTCGCTCCCCTGCCGACATCTGAACCGACATCGCTGACTAACGCAGCGCAAACACCAGAGCGGCGAACCAGCCGAGAACCAGCGGCGCGGCGAGAGCCATAAGTGCCGTACCGATGATGCCCAAATGTAGCCTGCCTCTGCCATTCCTCCCCGTGCTTCGGGCGCCTCCCGACGGGCGACGGCACGACGCTTCGCATTACCCATTAACCACGCCGGAATGGCGAACAGCCCCATCGACACCAGCCCCTGTATCCCGAAAACCAGAGCCAGGATCGCCCGCGAACTCGGATACTCGCCGCTGCGCATCGGTTCGGGTGAATGCACGGAAGCCATGCACTTCACCCCCTTCGTTCATCCGGAAAGACCCGGCACAGGAGGTGAAGGCTGCCATCAACCAGTAGCGATGCATGGTGCCGTCCTCGCGACGTACGATTGGCATGAAGGCACGCGGTTGTGCACGATTTCACCCATCGGAGGATAACCCGCTCAACCGCGATTTTCATTCGCCACCTCCAGCCAGCGCTGATCCATCGAGCAGGTGACGCGGTTGCCAGCCGAGCTCGCGTTCGATTCTGCTTGTGGAGTAGAACCCCTGCCTGCCCTCGATGCGCTCTGCCAGCGGAAGCCACTGCGGGAGAAAGCGTGCAATCAGCTCGTGCGTCGGCTCTGGGCGGATGGTGTCGGGCGCCATCACGTAGTAGATGGCATATTCGGGGACATGCTCCGCTTCCAGAGAAAGGCGAAAGGCTTCGGCGGCGTCCGCAGAATGGACGTAGTGCCACGCGCCCATCAGATAGCCCTCGTGGTGCGGGCGTTTCAGCTGGTCCAGCGGGCGCGGGCGATAGGTTTCAAAGAAGGCTGGGCGCCAGATAGCACACAGTCGCAGGCAATGGGTGCGAATACCATACGCGCTGTGGAAGGCGCGCGCCGTTAGCTCATTCACGTATTTGGAGAGCGCGTAGTTGTCCTGCGGGTCGGCAGGCTGTTCCTCATCGATGGGCAGTTTTTGCAGTGGGAAGCCTTTTTCCGCGATGCGATAGGGTCCCAGCCCCAGTGCGTTGATACTGCTTGCCAGCGCCACACGCTTCACGCCATGTTGCTGTGCCGCCTCGTACAGGTTCCACGTACCCACGGTGTTGACGGCGAAGGTGTCGGCACTGGCTCCGGGGATGGCTCCCAGATGTGCAATGGCATCCACCCCCTCCGTGGCGCGCCGGCAATCGTCTTTGTTTATCAGGTCGCCCAGAATAAACGGAAGGTCGCGGCGCACATCCGCACAGTCATCGGGCACAGGGCGTCTGTCCATTAGAACCACCTCGTGACTGGTGCACAACGCCTCTGCCACATGCAGTGCGAGTTTGCCTGCCCCGCCCGTAATCAGAACGCGCATGTCTGATGCTCTGTCCTCCACTTCAAAACGTCTGTGTGCACCCTTTTCCCGACGCGGCTTCCCGTCTCCTTCCGCAGGAGAGTGCACATTCATCGTGGAATCTGCGTAGCGCCATGGCTTCTGCGAAACGAAACTGGCTTCCCGCCCGATTCGCTCTGCTGTTGACCTGTGTGCCGCAGCTGGGCGAGCGTCAGCTGGGGCAGGTGCTCCAGCGATGGGTGCGCGAGCAGACGACTGTCGAACAGTTCCTGCGCCTTCCCCCTGAAGTTCTGGTCAGGGAATGGGGTCTTCATCAGGGGGCTGCGGAGGCTCTGGCATCCCGCAGCTCGGACTGGTGGAGGCGCTTCGAGGAGCTGGACGCACTGGTACGCCGCCACGGGGTGCAGGTGCTTACCGCCCAGCACCGACTGTATCCGCTTGCTCTGGAGGCGTTCTGCGAGTATGCACCGCCGGTGCTGTTCGCCCAGGGACAGACGAGGCTTCTGGAGGAAGGATGGCGGTTCGCGATGGCGTGTTCGCGAGGCGCTCCGCAAATCGCGCTGGAGGCAGTGGACGAGGTTGCCAGGCACGCTATACAGCAGGGAGGCACCCCGGTGACGGGACACAACACGCCACCCTATCAGCGCACCGCGCTAGCTGCCATTCGGCTGGAGCGAGCGTCCATCACGGTGCTGGACCGCGGATTGCTCGAGGCACTGGGAGAAGACCTGAGCCGTCCCCTGTTTCCGACGGCGCGTCTGTACGAGCTGGAGTTCCGCACCGACCGCGATCTGGTGCTGTCGCCGTTTCCGCTTCAGGCGGGCTGTCTCGGTCTGTACAACCAGCGCCGCGATGAGATTGTGTTTGGGCTGGCAGACGTGGTGTTTGCCGTGTGGGTGCGTGCGGGTGGGGTCATGGAGCGCCTCCTTCATCGGGCGCGCGAACTGGGCAAGCGCATCGAGGCTTGGAAGGCTCCCAACGGCACGGTTTCAGAGGGGGTGCGTCGGCTGGTGGATACGTAGGCACTGCGAAGACGGTTGAGTATAATAGAGGAAAGCATATCAACCATACCCGTGGTATCTTGCTATCGAGAAGAGGAAAAGGAATGCAAGCCAGCATCTTACACCAACTGGTCGAACTATCCCACTGGCTGGGGGCAGAACATCGGGAACTGGCGATACTTGGCGAAGGAAACACCTCCGCACTGGCGGAAGATGGCAGCAGCTTCTACGTGAAAGCCAGCGGAACCCGGCTGATGGATATCGATGAGAATGGGTTCGTGCGTGTTGACCTTCAGAAGACTCTCTACGCGCTGGACCGCGCCGAAGAGACCGACGACGCCACCCGCCGTGCGCTTGAGGAGGCGCGAGTGGACCCCACCGAGACAAAAATGCCTTCGGTCGAGACCTTCCTGCACGCTTACCTCCTCTCCCTGCCGGGTATTCGTTTCGTGGGGCACACCCATCCGGTGGCAGTGAACGCCCTGCTCTGCTCGAAACGGGCAGAAGAGCTGATTGCCGGGCGGCTGTTCCCGGATGAGATTGTGGTGTGCGGTATCGCTCCGCTTTGGGTTCCTTACACCGACCCGGGCTTACCTCTTGCACGGGCGCTGCGCCGACGGGTGCAGGCGTATGTGCGCGACTATGGTGTCCTGCCGAAGGTTATCCTGATGCAGAATCACGGCCTGATCGCCCCTGCCGAAAGCCCGCAGAAGGTGATAGCTGCCACCACCATGTACGTGAAAACCGCCAAAATCCTTTTGGGTACAGTGGCTGCAGGGGGACCGAACTTCCTCGCGCCGCATCACGTGGAGCGAATATTCACCCGCCCCGACGAGGCTTACCGGCAGCAGATTATCGCGCAATTGCGGGCAGCGGGCGAGGAGACCCCGTAGACCACGACAAGATGAGGTGACGCTATGCATTCCGACAAGCTTACCAGATACCGCAGCGCACAGCATCCCATCCCGCAGACGATGCTCCGCTGGCACCTCTACGGAGCCGGACTGGGGAACCTCGGCAGGAACGGACAGCCGGAAGAGGTGCCTGTGCCCGAACCCGGCGACGACGAGCTGCTGGTGCGCATCGATGCGCTGGGTTTGTGCTTCTCCGACACGAAGGTGGTATCGCAGGGCGAGAAGCATCCTCGCCTTGTGGGGCGCGACCTGAGGAGACAGCCGGTGGTGCTGGGGCATGAGGTGTCGTGCACCGTGGTGAAGGTGGGAAAAGACCTGCAGGATCGTTATCAGGTGGGGCAGCGCTTCATCGTGCAGGCAGACGTGTTCTACGGAGGCAAGAGCATCGCCTACGGCTACGTGCTTCCTGGCGCGATGACCCAGTACGGCATCGTCGGCCGGGAGATACTGGAAGGCGATGAGGGGTGCTACCTCCTGCCCATCAAGGATGAAGACGGCTATGTGGAGGCGGCGCTCGTGGAGCCGTGGGCGTGCGTGGTGGCATCGTACGCACAAAGACGCCGGACAACGGTACGCCACGATGGCACGGCACTGCTGATCATGGGAGAGCGCATCCCGCACACGGAGTTCACTCTGGGAGAGGCAATCACCCCTTCGCGTCGTCCCCGGCGCATCGTTGCGCTGGACGCCAGTGGGCAGATTCGCGCGGAGCTGGTCAGTCTGGTCAGCGAAACGGGCATGGAGCTGCTCGAGGAAGAAGCCACCATCGAAGCCGCGCGTCGGCACGCTCCGGTGACCGGTTACGACGACATCCTGTGCATTGGCGAACTGCCTGCCGAGACCATCGAGGCTGCTTCAGACCTGCTGGCGAAAGGCGGTGTGCTGTGGGTGCTGAGGCGCACCCCGTTTGAGCGGTGCCTGAACATGGACATCGGGCGTATCCACTACGACTCGTTGTGGTGCGCGGGGGCGTTTGGCAGGGAGCTGACGGAAGCGAATGCGTCTCCCCTGCGCAGTGAGCTGTTGCCCGGCGGAACCTGCTGGATCGTTGGTGGCGGCGGTCCCATGGGTCAGATGCACGTTCAGCGCGCCGTCCAGCATCCCGAGCCACCCGCACTCATCGTGGCTACAGACGTGGATGCGGTGCGCCTGGAAGCCGTGCGAGAGAGGTACGCGCCTACCGCCGAGCAACGAGGCATTCGGTTCGTTGTGCTCAACCCGAAGGAGATGTCGCCCCAGCAGTTCCGCGAGCGGCTGCTGGCGCTGACCGACGGCAAGGGCTTCACCGACATCGTGAACATGGTGCCTGTAGCGGACGTGGTGGCGGACTCGGCGCAACTGCTGGCGGATGGCGGCGTGTACAACATTTTCGCGGGGGTAGCGCGCGGCGTGAAAGCCTGCGTGGACTACAACGCAATATGCGGGCGCGGTGTGCGCTTCTTCGGTAGCAGCGGCTCCTCGCTGGCGGACATCCGGCTGACGCTGGAGCAGATGGAGAGCGGTCAACTGCAGACGCGCGCCTCGCTGGCGGCTGTCGGCGGTATGAAGTCGGCTCACGAGGGTATTCGTGCACTGATGGAAGCACGCTTCCCCGGCAAGACGGTCATCTTCCCACAGATCCCCGATCTGCCGCTGATGTCGCTCGCGGAGCTGAAGGAGAAGTTCCCCACAGTATATGCCAAATTGGAAAACGGCAGGTTCTGGACGCGCGAGGCGGAGGAAGAACTTTTGAGCCTGCTGTTGCCCTGAGACGATGCAGCACGGCGCGAGGGGATTATGCCCCTCGCGCCCACCAAATTGCCAGCACCAGCAGACCCAGCGCCAGGCGGTACCACATGAACAGGTTCACCGAGTGCGTACGCAGGTAGCGCAGAAGGAATGCGATAGACAGATAACCCACCGCCCCGGAAGTGACGATGCCTGTTGCCATCACCAGCAGAGCCTCACCCGCCGGCGGCGACTTCACCAGATGCCGAAACGTCCACAGCGTCGCGCCAATGGTGATGGGTGCGGAAAGCAGGAATGAGAAGCGTGCGGCTGCCTCGCGCGTCAACCCAAGCATCAACCCCGCCGTGATGGTTGCCCCAGAGCGCGACACCCCGGGTATCAACGCCAGTGCCTGCGCACAGCCGATGAGAAAACCCTCCACCGTTCGCAACGAATTCAGCGGACGCTCGCGGCGGCTGAACCGGTCTGCCAGATAGAGGATAATACCCATGGCGATAAGCAACACGGCAATCAGGGCGATGCGCGTGCGAACGCTGGTTTCGATCGCGTCCTCGAACAGCGCGCCTGCCGCCGCACCCGGTATACACGCCAGCAAAATCATCCACGCCATACGCTGGTCCTGCGGGTGCGGGTTAGCAGGTCGAAAGAGCGCACGGAACAGTCGCCACAGGTCGTGCCGGAAGTAACTGACCACTGCCACGGTGGTGCCCAGATGCAATGCCACATCGAACACCAGCTTCTCCTGAGGGGTACCTTCATGCCAGCCGAACAGCCATGGGGCAATCAGGAGGTGCGCCGAGCTGGAAATGGGCAAGAACTCGCCCAGTCCCTGCAAAATGCCCAGAATCACTGCTTCCCACAAGTTCATACGCGGATAATCTCCTCTGTACGGGCGGCTAAACGTTTCGCGCGTTGCGGGGCAATCCAGTAGCGATGGAGCGCTACCCGAATGATTGCCGCCACCGGCGGTGCGAGGAACATGCCGAACAACCCGAAGAACTCCACGCCAAGCAACAGCACTACAATCACGGTCACCGGATGCAACTTCACCCGTTCACCAATCAGTATGGGCAGAATCAGCTTGCTCTCGATGAAGTGCAGTGCGGAGAAAAAAATGAGCACGTGTACCGCTACCATGAGATTGTTGGGAAACTGCAGGGCAACCAGCATGATAATCGGAATGCCGCCGATGATTGGACCGATAATCGGTATCGCGCGGGTGACGCCTGCCAGCACCGCCAGCACCAGCGTATAGCGCACGCCGAGCAAAGCCAACCCGATACCCACCACCACTCCGGCAATGAGGCACAGCATGATCTGCCCGATGACGTAGTTTTCCATGATGAGGTTCGCCTGTCGCAGAAGCCACAGTGCATCGCGCCACCATCTGCGCGGCAGAAGCGCCACGAATTCGTGCTTCAGGTTGCGCCCATCGGTGAGGTAGTAGAAGGCAAGCACAGGAATCAACACAATCTCCACAATGTGCCCAACAATCGCCACGGTACCGCCCAGCAACTGTGTTAGCCATTGCCGCGACGACTCCATCACCCCGGTCACATTCTGGCTCTCCACCAGTTTGCGGATGTCCATGGGCAGGTCTTTATACCATGCTTGCAGGTCACGCGCTATCTGCTCGATTTCGCTCTGGTACTGGGGCCAGTTGGCTATGAGCGCACGCAGCTCGGTTTGAAACGGGGTCAGCAAGATGCGCACACTCAGATACGTCAGATAGCCGTAAAGAATAAAAACCAGCAGAGTGACCACGGGGCGGATCAGCCTGGGATGCAGGCGGCGCGTCAGCGGTCGGCAAATCAGGTTGGTCAACCAGCCAGCCGGATAGGCGAACACCCCGGCAACTACCAGCGTGACCACCAGCGATTGCACCCGTGTCAGCGCGTACAGGAAAACCACTATCAGCAGGATACGCAGAAGCCACACCAGCCCCAGACGCCACCCGAAACGTATTTTGTCCTGCCACGAGTATGAGTTGCTCATAGCACCACCCCGAAGTGATTCAGCAGTACCTGCCGGATTCGCTGGGAAGCTTTGCCGTCACCGTATGGGTTCACCGTGCGCGCCATCTGCTGGTACGCGGTCTGATCGGTGAGCAGTTCGCTCGCTTCGTCGACAATGCGGTGCACGTCGGTGCCCACCAATCGGGCGGTGCCCGCCTGCACGCCCTCCGGTCTCTCGGTCGTGTCGCGCAACACGAGAACCGGCTTGCCCAGGCTGGGCGCCTCCTCCTGCACACCACCCGAGTCGGTGAGAATCAGGTAGGAGTGCTGCATCAGCTTCACGAAAGGGGCGTAATCGGGCGGATCGGTCAGAACTACCTGTGCAAGTCCTCCCAGAACCTGCGCGGCGGTCTCGCGTACCAGCGGGTTTCGGTGCATCGGAAACACCACCTGAATATCGTCGAAGCGTTCCACCAGTCTCTTCACAGCGGTACAGATGCGGTGCAGAGGCTCACCCCAGTTTTCCCTCCGATGAGCCGTCAGCAGCACCGTGCGCAAAGGAGACGAGAGCACTTTTTTGAGCGCAGGGTCGGTGATGGGGTAGTTCATCTCTGCCACCATCAGCAGGGCATCGATGCCCGTGTTGCCGGTGACCCAGATAGTATCGGCGCTTACCCCCTCTTTCAGCAAGTTATCACGCGCCTGAGCGGTGGGCGCGAAGTGAAAGTCGGCGATGGC